>JASHZA010000413.1 GCA_030042765.1 Candidatus Binataceae bacterium
GACAACGAAAATCAGGTGGTCGCGCATAGGAGCGAGTTTGGCTTTCACTCCCGGCAGCAATTCGATCCGGATAGTGCCCTGAGCATCGAGCGGAAGCTGGCGCGTGTCGTCCATTCTGACTAGCGTTCCGGCGAGGTCGCAAAACAACCCCGCGTTCCCCGCATCCGTCCCCATCTTACGTCTCCGCTTCAGCCTGCGGCGCGCCAGTCGACGTGGTCGCGCACGAGAGCGAAGACCTCGTCGAGGATATCCGCTCCGGCCTCGGCCTGATCCTCTGAAATGACGAGCGGCGGATTAATCCGGATACGCGGGAAGTAGCTCATGGTGAGGAGACCGCGGCGCAGCGACTCGCGGAAGATAATTTCCATCACCCTGCGGCTCATCTGATCACGGGTCCGATCGTCGCGCACCAGTTCGAGCCCGATCAGGAGTCCGCGTCCGCGCACGTCACCGACGAATTCATATCTTTCTTTCAATTCGAGCAGTCTGCCGAGCAGGATTGATCCGACTTTGCGCGAATTCTCTATCAGATTTTCGCGCCGGATGGCCTTAATCGTCTCGGCCACCGCGACCGCGGCAAGTGGATTACCACCGTAACTCGAAGACGATGCGCTCGGTTTGGAGAAGGGCTCCGCCTTGCTCATTTCGTCGCTCGTCAAGACGGCTGAGACGGGGAACCCGGAGCCCATCCCCTTCCCTACCGTCACGATATCCGGTTCGACGCCGCTGTGTTCGACGCCCCACATCGTGCCAGTGCGGCCGAACCCCGTAATCATCTCGTCGGCGATCAGCACGGCGCCATGATCCTTTGCGACTGACTTCACCGCCGGCATCCAGTCATCGGGCGGTATCACGTTGCCCGCCGTACCCTGCATCGGCTCGACCAGAATCGCCGCTATCGCCCCAGCGGACGAATTCCTGATTTGCTGACGCGCGAAATCGACACAATGCAATCCACACGACGGATACTTCAGCTTGAAGGGGCAGCGGTAGCAGTCGGCGTAAGGAACCTGGTAGCGCCCGCCCGGCAAGGGGCCGTAACCTTGCTTCGATTCGTCGCCGATTAGCCCGATAACGCCGCCGGTCTTACCGTGAAAGCCGCCCCAGAAGCTCACCACCTCGTGCTTGCCGGTGACCGAGCGTGCCAGCCTCAGGGCGGCTTCAACCGCTTCGGCACCGCCGCTATAGAGATGGGCGCGCCTGAGCCCCGCCGGAGCCACCTCGGCCAGCAGTTCGAACGCCTCGGCGCGCTCACGCGTCGCGAACGTGCCGACCATGAGGCGCCTGGCCTGTCGCGCGATCGCATCGGCCATTGCGGGATGCGCATGCCCGAGGCTGGCGACTGCAACTCCGGCAAAGAAATCCAGGTAGACGTTGCCATCGGCATCGGTCAGGGTTGCGCCATCGCCCCGCTCGAAAGCGACTCCGGCCAGCAGCGAGATTCTCTGGCGCCCCGGAGCGATATACCGCTGCTCGCGCTCGAAAATTTCTTTTGACTTCGGGCCTGGTACCGGCGTTGATATGCGAGGGAGTTGCCCTTGCCCGTTCACATCCTCACCTGCAAAAGCGCCAGTCGGTTCGACCGATGCGCACTCTCCATGTCCCGACTCTCCCAAAAACTTTATTCCGGTTAGCTCTGTCGCGTCGGACCGCCGGAGTCAAGCGGGGGTGAAATATCGCGTTCCGTGCTGCGTAGACGGCGCGTATCGGTTTGGCAGGCGTGCTTCCCTGCCAGTTCGCTTGGGAGGCTTTATTCCTTAGGGCTGAAAACGAACCCCAAGCGAATCTAAAGGTTAACTTTAAAACTGCAGGACGAAGCGGATGTCGCCGAACCGAACCTCGCTGCCGTTGACCGCACGCGCTGAACCATGCACCGCTTCTTCGTTGACATAGCTGCCATTGGTCGAATTGAGATCGGTCAATTCCCATACCCCATCATGCCGCACCAACCGTGCATGAGCCCTGGAAACACTGGGATGGGGGATAACGATATCGTTTTCTTCGCCGCGGCCAAGCGAAATCTCGTCCTTCAGCAGTGCAAATTCCGCTGGAATCTGATCGATCCGGTCGACCGCCGTAAGCCGCGCCTCGTGGGGCGAACCAGCGCTCGTGGTGGCGGCCCGTGGCGCACCCGGCGATGCGGCCCGAAGCGCCGCTTTTGCGACGGTTTGCGCCTGCCCGCCTCCGCGCGCACGCTGTGCCAACTGACGGGCGTCCGCAACCAGGCTGGGGGCTGGGGCAGCGGCCTGTGCCTCGACAATAGCCTTGAGCTCTTCGGGGGAGACTCCGAACCGCATCCGCGAGAGCGCAAGCAGGCCCAGAAGAGCCATCAGCGGCACGCCGGCATTCCACCACGAAAGGGATATCTGAGGCCCTGCAATGCCTTCGCTTTCGGCGTTGGTTCCACCCTCTTCAGGTTCATTGATCGCAGCGCCACCTATTCCTCTGACCTGGTAGGAGGTTTCGGCGGTCCCGCTCTCGCCATTGTAATTCACTCGCAGTTCAACCGAGCGGTCGGTGCCGTCCTCGACCGGGCGCGGCGTCAGGTAGGTGAGTGAGTACTCAGTGGCGATCGAGTGACCGATTTCGCGCACGAGCTCCGGGAAGCGATCCTCTTCAGTAACAATGTTATAGAGCTTGCCGTGACTGGCGTCGACAATCTGCTTGTATTCGGGCGCGATAAAGGGCGGTGGCGCGACCGCGTAAAGCGTCAGCCCATTTTTCTTGAATAGGTCAGCAACCTTACTGCCGGTGAGGTCGGTAACCTGCACGCCTTGCTGGTGGTGGTTCCAGAAGGCCTGGTCGTGCTGAGTGAAGGCCGAACCATCGCCGTCGTGATGGGGCGGAGCGTCAGTGACGATGATAATGATGCCCTGGGCCTCGGGACGAAATGGAAAGCTCGCCGCATAGGCGAGCGCGTCCAGCTGGTCCTCAGGGATATCGCCGCCGCCACCCGCGTGAAGGCCGCCGACCCAGGTGATGAACTTCTGCACGTCCGAGGTCATCGCGTTGCGGTATTCGCAGTTGCAGTCGGGATACTTCGAGACGACGTAATCCTCGAAGGTAACGAGCCCGAGCCGGTAGTCGCGATTGTTGGCGGCCAAATCGTGGGCAAAATTGATGATGTTCTGCTTGACCGCGTCAATATAGGGCTGCATCGACTCGGTGACGTCCAACACGAAGACAATATCGACGGGGCGGCCCTGCCCCACGCCTCGGAAATAGAGAATTCTGGCAGGCTTGCCGTCCTCCAGTACCTGAACGTTGTCCTTGGTTAGATTTCCTACGGGCTGGCCAGCCTGGTCGGTCAGCCCGAAATCGAGTTCGACTCCACCATCGGAGTCGAAATGAGTGAGCCCCGGATTCCCGGTGGTGACCTGAAGCGAAGCATGCGCCGAGGCGGCGGCCAGCAAGATTCCTGAAAATGCAAGGGTTAAGAAAATCGCGCTGATACGGCTGCCGAGGGCGATTATCCGCATAATTGATTCTCCGAACGACGCTGGCGAACAGTCAAGAGGTGACAACCGCAATCCGCACGTTTGGACAATAGCTGCCTTGCCTTCATAATTTACTTAGGTTATCCCAAAGCGCTGACTTAAAACTTTGGTCCCAGGTCACTAGTGAAGCAACTTGGTTCGCAACGGGTCGCAGTAAGGCTGCTAGCGCCGATTTTGTTGATTTTCGCGTTGCTATTCGTGTCGGGTTCTCCTCCTCGCGCCGCCACTGCCCTCAGCACCAAGGGCACGGTTGAGGTTGGATTCACTTCAACCATCTCGCTGCCGAACTCCGGGCAACTGTTTCAGCGCATCTTGTTGAACGTTATCGCTGTCCGACTTAACCCGGCTCCCGCCGCAACTGTGGCCGAGGATGATCCGAGATGGCAGGTAATCCCTGCGCCAGCGGGAGTGGGGGCCTTTGCCTCGTCCGGCATCGTCAGTACCGCAATCAGTACCGGGGGTAATTTCGGGCCGAACGGGGGTGTCGTCGAGGTGGGCCAGGGGCGCGGCGAGATTCAGATCGAGCTTAATCTGTTGCAGAACCAGGCACAGATACTGAATTCCGCCAAGATCCCGGCCGAAATCTATCACCATATCGAGCTTTTGCTTGACCCGAACACTCCAGGGAATTTTGTCACGCTTTGCGGCCAGGCAACGCCACGCGGCGAGGGATGCATCGTCTACCCCGCGGTGCTCTTAAGCCCAAGCTCTCAGATCCTGGTTCAAGGAACGGTCAACTTCGCAGTCAGCAGGGGAGCAATCGTACCCTTGGTTCTCAATATCGATCCGGGCATCCAGGGCGTTCCGATCGCTTCCAACGACTCGGTAACGATCAGCCCGACAATCACCGTGGTACCCAACCAATCAATTGGTGGTGTTCCGGGCAATCCGGAGTTTGGGTTGGTTTTGGGAGCGGTAACCAATCCGGCCAAGGGACAGACGGTGACCGCTGAGCTGACCGGCACGAATCAAATCATCGCTAACGTGGCGACCCAGCCGGACGGCAGCTACGTTCTTAATCTGCCGGCAGTCGCAGGCGGGACAACGTACGACCTTTACACATCCGCTAAAGGGCGAGCGACTGATGTGGTAAGTGGCGTTACGTTGTTGCCCGGCCAGCTGGCGACCCGATCGCCGGTGAATTTCACTCCGGCGACCGTCCCGTCACAGCCACTGGGAGGTGAAGTGAGAGACGCATGCACGGGCGCGGCAATACCCGCTGCAACTTTGCAGATGCTGATACCTGACCCGTCGATAACGCCTGCCCCGGATTGCACGGCCAGTCCGCCGACCGGATGCGTCGTCATCGGGTCGGCGGCAACCGATGAAGTCGGCCATTATCCGCTGCCCGGCAATGGGCAGGTTCCAGCTCCGTTCTCGATAACGCCAAGCGGGCAGAGCTACACCTTGAACGTCTCGGCGTCGGGTTACAATTCTGGGCAACTGGCGGTATCGCCCGTCGGCGGCCAGTTGGGATGTCCAACCTCGGGCTTTCCGAACAACGCCTGCAGCATTCGGCTGGAACGAGGTGAGATCGATGCGACGGTTGCGCTGCCGGCTACCAACCCCGGACCCGCGCTCAACGTTTTGATCATGGCCGAGCAGAGTGGGACAAACAACGTGCAAAGTGTCGGCATGGCGACGATCCCATCGGGTTCGGCGCAATCGGCGCCCGTGCCGATCTTCGTTCCCGACAATTCAGCATCCCTCGACCCGATCGCTTCATTCGACTTCTTTGCCACCGTACAGGACTTGTTCGGCACCAGTACTAACGCGGCCCCGCAAAAGGATACCGGCCATTCGATCGCGGTTCTGGCCGGCGTCGGAGGCTCGGGCAAGTGCCCTGCGACGCCCACGGCGGTAACGCTGACAGGGTTCTCGTGCGTCGGTCACGGCAGTGTAGCCGGGACGGTCGCGGGCCCCGATGCGAATACGGTGGTAGTGCTGGCTAACGATGGCGTGCAGGTGATGCAGCAAGCGGTTGCTTCCAGTGGCACCAACGCCGGCCAGTTTGGTTTCTGCGCCCCCGCAGATCCCGCTGCGGCTTACACTTTGCAGCGTTTTGAGACCCAACCGGACGGTTCGCTGGCACCGGACGGCACCGCGACCGCGGTCACGCTCCCGGCGCCCGTTGCGATTCCTACCCCGTGCTCGGGAATTTGCGGCAGCACCAGCAGCGGCTGCAGCTTGTGCAACGGTCTGACCAACGCGAATCTCTAATGATCCTGGGCAGGAGTAACGGGCATACAGGAGCATCGATCAATTCCGCCGCGACGGCTGGAAGACGAATCGAGAGATCAATTTTGCATAACCGGCTTGACGAAGTTTTTGGTTTAGATTGCGCGTGAAACTATCCAGTTTTCTTCGGGCTCCGAGAATTCCGCTTGCGCTGACTCTATCGATGGCGTTGCTGTTCGGCACAGTGTCGCCAGCGC
>JASHZA010000414.1 GCA_030042765.1 Candidatus Binataceae bacterium
AATACGACAATCTTTCGCTTACTTCGCGCGTCGATTATCACCTGACGCCGAATACCGTCTTGAGGGGATTCGCCAGGTACACGATGGCCGACGTAGGCCTACCGGAATTTTCCAACACCTTTCCCGGACAGCCGATCGACACCACAGCGCATCAACGAACCGAGTTCATGCTTTACAAGGGTGAAGTCGACAGCCACATCACTGACAAGCTTTTAATCCGAGGATTTGGTTCATTCGTGCGGGATGAGATTCGCGGCAACAAGACCCCAAGCCCACACTTGGACTATTACTCATTCTATGACGTCCCGGATGAGATCTGGGGAAGCAATCTGGAGGCAATATATAGGTGGTTTGACGGTGTTGCCAGGGTCGCCGGAATCGGCCTCGATGACTTTAACACGCTTGCGGGCTTCGACTTCAAGTACCGCTGGGGACGCGACGGAAGCAACACGAATGAATTCCCTCCGCCTACCATCACGAGCTTTGCGGTGAATCGTGAGGAGTACGCCGGCTACGTTCAGCAGCAGGGCCGGCTTTTCGACGGCCACGTGCTTTTGACCGGTGGCTTTCGCGTCGATGGAAACAGCCAATTCGGGAAAGAAGTCAGTCCTGCGTGGTCGGTCGCGATGCCGTTCGACCAATACGGAGTAATCTTGCGTGGGAGTTACAGCGAAGGGTTCCTAGCGCCTAATTTCGACCAACTCTATTTTCCGGGCTTCGGCAATCCGAATCTTCAGGCCACGACTTCCAGCGAATGGGACGGTGGAATCGAGAAGGATTTTGGCGAATTGGCGTCCATCACGACCACCTACTTTTCGCGGCGGACCCACGATTTAATAACGGACGAGCCCTGCACGATCTCGGCGGCATGCCCGTCCGGCTTCCTACCGGCGAATGTAGGTCGAGATGATGTGCAGGGAGTTGAAGTGGCGCCGTCAATCCATCCGTTTAAGGGCTTCTCTCTGACCGGGATGTTCACAGCGCTGGACTCAACCCACTCACCACACCAAGCGGGTCTGGAACCCATCCGCATACCCAAACACTCGGCCTCCGCAGTGGCGCAATATAAAGTTCAAAATCTCTTCGACAGTGAGGATCACTTCACGACGGCTTTGTTCTACCAATTCGTGGGTGATTTCGAAGACATTCAAACACAGGGCGCAGAAGGCCTTGAAAATCATGGTGGTTACCATGTGTTCAATCTCACAATATCTTACGGGTTCGGCGAACACGTTCTTCCCATCTTATATTCCAAAGAGGCGTTCGTCCGAATTCAAAACCTGTTCGACCGAAATTACTCTCAGTCTTTTGGCTTTCCTGCCCCACCGATCAATTTCGAGGCCGGTCTCAAAGTTGGCTTTATGCCGTGATACCCCCGAGCAGGCCTGGCGCACATCGAAAGCGTTCGATCTCATGAAATCGCCACAGGGACCGGCACCGGTTGCATCGTCGTTGCAAGCACCAGACCGTCCGGCAAAGCATATCTGTTGCGGAAAGCACACTCGCCTCGGCGTACTGATTGGACGCGCGGTCATCCAGCGTTGCACCCACACCCTAGCACGCCGCGGGTTGGCAAGACCCGCCCTTCGCGCCGCCGCGGGTCTAACGAGGTTTCCGGCTAAGAACGTGCCGGCGACGCGCTCATTGTTTTCGACGCAGCGGGCGTCGCCCCGCCGCTTGAACGACGGCGCGAGGTCGTCGCTGCCGCAATAGCGGCAGACCCACTTCTCGGCCTCGTCCGCGCCGAACGCACCAGGGGCTTCAGAGTTTTCGAGGGCGCTTGCGGTTTAGCTTTGGCGGCTACCGATTCCGTTTCTGCGTTCATCTTGGCTCTCCTTCTCCGGCAGGGACTTTGTCGCTCCTGCCGGCTCACACACATTGCTCTCTTACAGCGGCATGGGAAGGGGATTCCGCAATAATTCTCGACAAACTCGGGATCAATTACGCGCAACGATCGTAAAGTCCGCTTTCGGCTTGCCGCCGGAGGTCGGACCTAGGCAAGTCGCGCCCGGAGACGATTCGCCAAATTCGAGCGATTTGCGCCTCCGCAGACGCTCTCCGGGTCCACACGCGATCGAAAATCGCGCGTGGACCCGGAGAGCCCTCCTTTTGCGCCCGAAAAGGGCTGGTTGCGAGTCGAGGTTCGGCTTGAGGAATCGGAAGAGACACAGCAGCAACTCGAAAAGGCGGGCCTGGACGTTATGAACTACGACTCTGAATGGGGCCGGTACCGAATCCGCTTGTATAAGGGCGATGTCACCAAATACAAAGACGTTCTCGTCGACCTTACGAGGAGGTCGTACGAGGCGGCTAAATAGCGGCGAAATCAGCAGAAGAAGCCCGAGCGATTAATGGCGCTGGAGATTGTCCGGACCTCGCGTTACGCGAGTCACATGGGGAGGTTCAGCGAACATCTCGTTTGCTATTGGTTGTCGCGTTCGGGCTTTGAGGTCGCCATCGTCGACCAAATCGGCTTCGATGTCACCGCCTACAATCGAGCGTCTGGTGAAAGGCTCGGCATAACCGTGAAGTCGCGGACGCGATTGGAAAAGAATCCGACGGAGAACGTCTATGTTTTCAGGACAAAGAAGGAGCGCCAGGAATTTAGATCGATATGCGCCGATTTTCTTTGCGAGCCGTGGATCGCGGTTTATTTCGAAGTGGCCGCGTCCGGTGACCTGTACCTGACCCCGACCTGGCAAACTACGAAGCAAAATACCAGTCGCGTCGATCGTCGATTAGCGCGTGGACGATGACGGAAACAGCGCGTGACCAGTACCGAGAAGACCCGAACGTGCGGCATATCGCAATCAGTTTCACGCATTTGCATTGGTGGCGGAAGAAAGGATCGACCTCGACGTTGAGACGCTGATTGCGTTTTTGGCTGCCGACGCCGTTCGGTCCCGTAATCGAGCGCGCCCCGCCGCAGTGCGAGGCAACTAGCATCCGTGCGAATGGCAGAGCGCACGAGATACTCCGGCAGCGCGTGCGCGACCATCCTCTTCCGCCGTCGGTCGCTCGATGACGGCGCACGCATTGAGTCGGCGGGCGATGTCGCTATTGAGGCTCACCCGAGAGCGAACCTCGCGCTGTCCCCGCGCTAACGCGCGTGGTGGTCCCCCAAGGTCTCATTCGTTATGCCTCGAACGGCGCGGCGTGCAAGCAAGCGAGAAGGCGAACTGTCGAAGCTACGACGCCGCGCTCGCCCGAGGGCGAGCGCCTCAATCGTTCCAGGTTGCGCGGGTAAACAGAGCGAGAACGACAAAGACGCCGACAATTAATGCCAAACCTTCCACGGTGATGTACCTCCGGTTTAGGCTTCCTCGACATCTACCGCATCCGTTGCATTTTGCAAGGGCGTCAAATTGGCACAAGAATCTGGAGCATTATGTGGGTATGTTCCGAGTCGGCGGGCGATGTCGCTTGCAAGAACCAACCGCGACGTAGACATCCCGCGGCAACCGAGCCTGGCTGATCCACGCCCGCGCCCGCAAGAGCAGCGCGCGGATCCAAGCGTGTGGGCCGTTTGCGGGTGTTGAATCTTTCTCTCGCGCGAGACTGTAATGTGGCCCGATGGTTCAAGACCGATGCAGCTATCCTCACTGTTCAAAGCGAGGGAAGCCGCGGCGCGTGAGGAATGTGCTGGTGCGTGGCGAGCGGTTCGTGCTCAATCTCTGCGACGACCACTACGAGAAGGTACGCACGAACCATCCCGATGCTGTGGACTGGTTGATCGGGTGGTGCGCGCACTCACGCGGTGCTGACGACCACAAAAAGGCCCGCCCCAGGAGGGGCGTAGGCCGTGTTCGCACGTCCCCAAGTCGAACGTGTAACGATGGTCAGGTGTTTGTGGGGCAAGGCCATCGCTTCCAGGCAGATACCGCGCGGGTGGGCATCCGTCCAGTGGGCGCGCATTTTGGTATAATGGGCGGCTTTGAAATAGATCAGACCTCAGTGCGTTTCGACGAACGCTCGAAGCCGCTCGTCGCGAATTTGCAATATGTCGAAAAATCCAAGCGCACGTAACGCCGGTAATCCTTCTATGATGTCGCGCTCAGCGACAGAGCGTGCCTCGGCCGAAGCGGTGGGATCAGCGAACGTCTTTGCGTTGGCGAGAAAAGCGCCGACCGAGCCCTTGCGAATGACCACTCCATTGACTTCCGTTTCGTTCACCTTGTCGCCCAGAATTTCGTCGGCCCTCATGTGTATTCTCCTCTCGGTCTATCGGTTGTCGCGGCAAAGTGCCGGCTCTCAAAGAGGCTTCGTGAAAAGCATAATCACGATTCTCCGTTCGGCAATAGAACGTGCAATAACCGCGGCCCAAAGCCGCCCACTACCCGCATTTTGGCTCGTGACAGCGACGGCTCGGGCAACCTACGATGCGATCAGTGGCGGGTCGTCGAGCCGACAAGCTCGCGGTGGTCGACGCCAACGCGCCGATCCACCGCTACGCGTGCAAGGGCTGCGGCGTGCATGTGTACGGGCGGATCGAGAACACGAAGCATCCGTTCTACGGGTT
>JASHZA010000415.1 GCA_030042765.1 Candidatus Binataceae bacterium
TGATTACGGTCCTGAGCAGTTCGCGCAACTGGCTCAATGCGGCCTGATTCGGTTCGCCGTCGACAAAGTCCTGCGCGGACAGATACACGCTGGTCGGCGCTACCAGCGCGCCGAACCAGCTCAGAACCTCGCGCAGATGCCAATCGACCCCGAGAAAATGGTGATCGGTCGCACCGATCGCCACGATTCCGCACGGCTTTCCCATCAGGGCCTCGACCGGCAACTGGTCGAGCAGGTTCTTGAGTGAGCCAGTGAAAGAGCCGCGATATACCGGGCTCGCAAAGATCACCGCGGCGGCGTCGCCGATCTCGCGCACTACCCTCTCCGTGTCATCTCCAAACTCGCTCGGCGGCCGGCCGTCCGCGAACGAGATGCGATAATCTCGAAGATTAATCAGATGCGCGTCGATTCCGGGTACCTCTTCGCGCGCATATCGCGCCACCATTTCGATCGCTTTCAGTAACCGTCCCGGAGGCGTAACGCTCCCAAGAATCGCAACCAGACTAGCCATCGATACTGCCTCCTTGCCGGCCGTTTTCTTCATCTGGGCTCGTCACGCGCCAGGATTGCGCGTTCTGACGGGGACGATACACATGCGTTCTGCCGCATCGCAACGCCCTGCCC
This sequence comes from Candidatus Binataceae bacterium, assembly GCA_030042765.1. Classification (GTDB taxonomy): domain Bacteria; phylum Desulfobacterota; class Binatia; order Binatales; family Binataceae; genus JASHZA01. The sequence continues at coordinate 625 of JASHZA010000415.1, forward strand.
TGCTGGCCACGCAACGCGCTCAAATCCGTGCTAGAAAATTCGAGTCATATGGCGAGTCCAGAACTTCAACTTGTAGTTGAACTTTGCCGGTTCTCACGGAGAACGCGGCGTCCAACGGTCGTGGAACTTGGCCGGTTGGCCGAATTGCGCGCCATGTATGACGAAATCGCGGATGGCCATCGCGTCCCAAGCGACGTTGGTTACCAGGCAGTAGAGGCAGCAGGCGTCAGCGCGGCATGGCTGAGGGCTCCAAAAGCCCGGGACTATCGCGTACTGCTATACTTGCATGGTGGCTGCTACGCGACGGGCTCGGTCGAGACCCACCGCGACCTCATGACCCGGCTATCCATCGAAACCTCGATGCGGGTGCTTGGCCTCAATTATCGGCTGGCGCCTTCGCACCCGTTTCCCGCGGCAGTCGAAGACACCGCCGCAGCGTATCAATGGCTGCTCGAAACAGGCATTGAACCGGCGCATATTGCGATTGCGGGTGACTCGGCCGGAGCGGGGCTCGCTCTCGCCGCATCTATCACGATTCGTGAGGCGGGACTGCCTCTTCCAGGCGCGCTCGTATGTCTATCGCCGTGGGTCGACCTCGCAATCACCGGCGAAACGATGGATAGCAAGGCGGGCGAAGATCCTATCGTCAGCCGCGAGATGCTTCAGGGCTGGGGAACGCTTTATTTGGGCGACCACGATCCACGCACACCTCTCGCATCGCCCTTATATGCTGACCTGCGCTGCCTCCCGCCGCTCCTCATCCAGGTTGGATCGGCCGAAGTTCTGCTCGACGATTCGCTACGTCTGGCCGAGCGAGCCGCGGCCGCGGGCGTTAATGCTACTCTTGAAATCTGGCCGGAGATGATTCACGTCTGGCAGGTCTTTGCGGCGATCCTGCCCGAAGCACGCCAAGCCATCGAACACATCGGGGAGTTTGTCCGATTGCATCTGGGCGGTTAGCGCCCGCGGCGATTCCTCTCTGGTCCTAACGAGAGGCGGTGTCCAGTTTGAAAAAATCGACGGCGTTTGCGGCCCAAATCATGTGCCTCTCGTCCTCGGGCACGTTGGCGTAAATCTCGTTGATTAGCAACGCGCTATTGGGCCATTCGCACTCGATATGCGGAAAGTCGGTAGCGAACATAATCCTGTTCACGCCAATATGATGTCGCGTCTCGACCGCCACGCGCTCGTATTGAACGCTGAAATATATGTGCTCCCTGACGTATTCGCTGGGAAGACGCCGCAGGGGTTTGAACCCGAGGTACTCATGCGCCCAGCCAACATGTCGCTGGTACCAGAGGTCGCAGTTTTCAAGCCAAAACGGTACCCAGCCAAGGCGTGTCTCGGCAAAAAAGATCTTCAGAGAAGGAAAGCGGTCAAACACTCCCGAGAGCACCAACTGTCCGATGCTCACTGCGGGAGGCAAACCGAAAAGGGTTATCCACTCGAGCAGTCCTCGCCGGAGCCTGCGCATGATAAGCGGATCTTCCTTCGGATATACGAAGAGACGCGCGGGTTGTGGTCCAATCAGACCAGCTAGAGGGTTGAACTTGACGTGCACCGTGACGGCGATGCCGGTATCAATGGCGGCCGTCCAGAACTTGTCATCCTCAAAGGTCGGATAATCCTTGCCGCTGGGAAAGTTTCCGAGGAGAACACCTCTGAGTGCCAGTTTGGCGCAGTGCTCCAGTTCGGCAACGGCGTCATCGACGCTTGACTGCGGTATTACCCCCATCCCGATGAGCCGGTCCGGCGCGACCGAGCAATACTCCTCCGCCAACCAATCATTGTAGGCGCGTATGACTGCCCGGTAGACCTCATCGTGCTTAATGCTGCGCCAGACGACCGGTCCCGCTAGCATCGCGGGAAACAAGACTTCCGCATCAAGGCCGTCCATTTCTTGCTCTTTGACGCGTTGCTCGGGTGCGCCGGTGCCTGCCGCGTCCTCCACGCGCAGACCAAAGGGCTGCCACTGTCCGGCGGCCCTGCCTGCGCGCAGGTCAAGGAAATTGGCTTCCTGAAGAGGTAGTCCTTCTATAAGTAAACCGTCACCGCCGTCCGGCAGGCGGACGCTGCGGGGCGCGCGGTCCCGGTAGGGTGCGGGTACCCGCTGCGTCCAGCGTTCGGGCGGCACCTCGAGATGCCCGTCGCTGGAGATGAGCCGATACGTCCTGGCCATGAGAGCCCCCTCCCGTCAATGGCGATGTCCGGAACTCAATTCAATCCATAGCAACGAGCCGCATTGTCGCCCATTATCCTTTCGCGCGACGCTTGTGGCAAACCAGCACAATGTTCGCGGAGCTCGTCGACCGCCCCGGGGAAGACGCAATCGTAATGAGGATAGTCGGACGCCCACATCATATACTCGTCGACGCCTAATGCGGTCGCTGCTTTCAACGAAACATCATCGGGCTCGCATGAGCAAAAGCATTGACGCCTGAAGTATTCGCTTGGCTTCATCTTCGTTTTTGGCACCATGTGGCCAATCTTTTCGTAGAACTCGTCCAGGCGCGCGAGCCAGTATGGAATCCATGCACCGCCAGCCTCCAGGAACGCAACCCTTAGCCGCGGATATCTCTCAAGCACCCCGCCGCAGATGATGTCCATGCATGCCATCTGCTGTTC
>JASHZA010000416.1 GCA_030042765.1 Candidatus Binataceae bacterium
GGGCGCTTGCGAACCGCCTCGAGGCCTTCGAGAACTCGAATCGATTCAGCGCCGTAGGCGTCTGAACTTTGTTTGTTTGCCATAGAAAAAAATCGAGCCGACGAGACAGCTACAGCCGCTCCACAACCAGCAGTTATTATACGGCCGCCGGACCCTCTAGTAAAGAAAACTGACGCGCATCGCGGGCCTGATCAAAACGCTATTTCGCTGTGATCGCGGTAGACTGGAAAAGCTATGCTTTTATTGCCCGAATCGACACCCCCGGCAGTATCGTGGAGGATACGGCTGCAGAGAACAATAAGCCTAAGGATAAAACTTCGTTTGATCGATTAGCGGCGCATCATGTAAACGTCCACTTGAGCGCGTCCAACGGTCCTTTGGCTGCACTTCACGGCATCCGGGATCGACCGGTCGGCCGACCCGTTACGTACCGGCAGTTCCGAGCACTCTGGGGATGAGCAGATTATGCCGCGGCACGCTCCATCCCGTCGAAGAACTGCCACCACAGGTCGACTGAGCGTTCCGCCGCGGCGCGTACCTTGGCGGCTTCGTGCTCCGTCAATTCCGCGTGGCTGAGGACATGGTCGCCGACGTCGCTATGGTCGCGGTCGGCGATCTCATGGATGTCGAAGAAGGCGACCTGGTCGCGGGTGACTCCGTAATTCTTCTCGAGGGAGCGCGCGAAAGGTTCGAAATTGCCCGGCACCTGACCCTGGGCCGCAACGTTTATCGCAGCGATCCCTTCTTCAAACGAGCGGTCCTTGGTCGAGAGCTCGAACCAGTCAATCAGAGCCGCGGTGGAGGGCAACGGCCTGGCCTCCGTCAATTCCTCGCGTTTCATCCCAAGGCCAAGGCCAAAGCGAATGAATAACTCAGGGTGGCGAGCGCTACCCGAGATGCGGCCGCTCTCCTCCTCGTAAAGGCTCTCGGCGAGCTTCTGCCGTTCGAGTGCATCGTAGCATCGCGAATGGAGGGCGCTGATCGCGCGAGGGAATTCACGCACCTGAAGGAAAAACTGAGCGGCGAAAACCTTCATCCCCTCTCGCGAGACCTTTCCCTGGGCTATCTTGAGCCACAGCGGATGGCGTCCGAAGGAACGGCGCTCTCCGACCATTTTGAAAAGATCGTGGACAAAGCTTTCACCCGAATGTGCCATCGCGGATCTCTCTCCCTTGCCGATACAGAAACCCGCCAAGCTTACCAAAGCGGGTGCGCTCAAGTGAAGCAGAGTGCGCGCCGTATTCGTGCAGGTAGCGAAGGAATTCCGCTGGACCGACATAGCCGACCCGCCTCTTGCGAATTTTGCCAGTGCCGTCAATAAACACGGTCGTCGGAACGCCCTCGACGTTGAACTGCCGGATAATCGCCTGATTCTGCTTATTCTCGGCAGTCAGATTCGCGCGCATCAGCACGAATCCAAGCGCCTCCCGCACAACGTCCGGATCGACGAACGTGGTGTGCTCCATCTCGCGGCACGGCACGCACCAATCCGCGCTGAAATCGAGCACGACCGGCTCACCTCGGGCTTTGGCAGCTTCCAGCGCCGCGGGACTGAACGGCTGGAAGGTCAGCTCGGGTCGTGTGCTGCGGCCCGGGATCAGCATGTAGATCAGAGCACCAGAGGCGATTACTCCGATCGCCGATTTGATCACAAAAAAGGGCTGCCAGTTGCGCCCCTCCCGCGAGACGAACCCAAGAAAAATTCCGGCCGCGACAGCGTAGTAAGGCAAAATCCTCGTCATCAGGCGATCAGGCACCACGGGATCAAGAAAATAGAGGGCGAGCCCAATCAGGATGAAGCCGAAGAGTTGTTCGACCCATCGCAGCCATTCGCCTGAGCGCGGAAGCCTTCGGATACTGCCTGCCGCAAGCGCCAACGCCACACAGGGAAGCCCAAGGCCCACGGCCAGCGTGAAGAAGAGCGCGAAACCGAAGAGGGCGCTGCCGCTTCGCTGCACCATCAACAGCAAGCCCAGGACGATCGGGCCGATACAAGGCGCTGCGACCACGCCCATCCCGAGACCCATCACCGTTGCGCCAACATAGCCTGGGCGGGCGATCCCCGCCCGCTGCATGAGCCATAAGGGTGGTTGCAGCACGAAAAGCCCGAAGCTCGAAGCCGCAAGCGCGAAGAGTACTGCGGCAATCGCCGCCAATACCCACGCATTCTCCAACGCTGCGCCGAATAATCCGCCTGAGAGGGCTGCCGCCACACCGATCACCGAAAACGTCAACGCGATTCCCACAACGTAGAGAATTGCGAGCACGACCACCCGGCGTGGACCCCCGCCTTCATTGCCGAAGTAGGCGACGGTCACGCCGATCAGTGGATAGACGCATGGTGTCAGATTGAGCGCGAGTCCTCCGAGCAGAACGACGAGAAAGCCAAAGACGTTCCCATGACTGGCAAAAACATCCGCTACCGACCACTCCTCCGCGGTCCGGCCGCTGTCGGAGCCCGATCCTGCCCGTGAGGTCGCACCTTCAATGTCAGCCGTTTCTGGTGAAGCAAGGTCGGTCTTGTACTCAACCGATGCTGGGCGCAGGCATTGCTCGTCGTTGCAGGCCTGGTAATGGATTCGCACGGTCGCGGGCGCGCCTATGCTGGATCGAAAGGTCCCGGCAGCCTTCAGTGGCGCCTCGAATTTCACCGTGCCGGTGAAAACGGAAAGCTCCTCCCCACCCGCGAACTTGAGCGGTAGCAAACGCGGCGGCGGGTAGGTTACCACGCCGGCGGAGACTCCCGGCGGCGTCGCGACCGTCAGTCGCGTGGGGATGTAGTACTCGCCCAGTGGACGGTCGGAATTGATATGCCATCCTGAGCGGATGTGCAGGGTTACGATGAGCTGACTTGCATCTCCTGCCATTAGCGGCTGGGCGAGCGCTGCCGACTGAATCGAGACGATGCTGGCCGGGTCAATCGCGCCTTGGCAGGCAGCAGGGAGCATCAACCCCGCCATCAGAAGGAAGGGGATAATGCGAAGCGCCCCGGGCAATGCCCGGCCAGCCGGATTGGATCTTGCCAACGAGCGATAACGGCCGGGATTCATGCGATTGCGAGTCCGGCGCGTGACGCCTGCTCCGTCACGGCCCGGACGAGGCGCCAGGACCTGGTTCCATCAAAGGCCTCGGCCTAATCGATCGGAACCTCACCGCTGACGGACAGCGGAGCGTGCTCTACGATTTCGAGTCCATAGCCGGGCAGATTAGCCAGCCGCGGCGGCCTATCGGTCAGCAGGATCATCTTGCGCACGCCGACCTCACGCAAAATCTGCGCGCCGATACCGTAGTCGCGGAAGTCGGCCTCGGGGACGTTGAGCCGCGTGCTGGCCCGCGGAACGTGATGGCGAACGCTACCGTTAAGATCGTTGGCGATCGCCTCCGAGTCACGCTTGAGGTAGAGAATCACGCCCCTTCCGGCTCTCGCGATTTGCTCCATCGCGTTCTGCACCTGCGCTCGCGTATTGCGCTTGACGTAGCCGAAAACGTCGCCCGGCAGATATTCGCGATGCGCGCGCACAAGCACCGGGAGTTCAGGATCGATCTTGCCCATCACCAGCACCAGATGTTCGCTCTGGTCGACTCGATTGCGATAGACGCAAGCGGTGAATTCACCGAAAGCCGTGGGTAGCCGAGCTTCCGCGATGCGCTCGACCATCGTCTCGTTGCGCAGGCGATACTCGATGATGTCGGCGACGGTCACGAGCTTAAGCCCGTGCTGGCGCGAAAACTCGATCAAATCATCCCGCCGCGCCATCGTGCCGTCTTCCTTCAAAATCTCGCAGATGACCCCGGCAGGCTTGAGACCCGCTAGCCGCGCCAGGTCGACCGCTCCCTCGGTCTGGCCCGTCCGGACGAGCACGCCGCCTTCTCGCGCCCGCAAGGGATAGACATACCCGGGCGTAATGAACTCGGCTCCGGTCGCGTCTTCCCGCACGGCTTGAAGGATCGTGGTTGCCCGGTCGTGAGCCGAAACTCCCGAGCCTGCCGCTCGCCGCGCAGTGATCGGAACCGTAAAGGCGGTGCCAAGCGGCGCCTGGTTGTCGCCCACCATCATGCTGAGCCCGAGTTGCTCGATCCGTTCGGCGGACATCGGCAGGCAAATCAGTCCGCGCCCGTACTTGGCCATGAAGTTAATCGCTTCGGGGGTGGCCTTCTCGGCGGCCATGCAGAGGTCGCCCTCGTTCTCGCGATTTTCGTCGTCCATCAGGACGATCATCCGGCCGCGGCGAGTTTCCTCGAGCGCCTCTTCGATCGATATGAACGGAGCCTTCGGCGTGTGGGTACGTGGCGTGATTTCACCGAACATAACTTGCCTCTGCCCTGGGCTCCCTGCTGCACCCACCTCAACCCCATCCGTCGGGCTGATGCAATTGTAGCCTACGCGCGCCCTGGGCGTGAACCCCCGCGAGGATTCGGACTCGCTCGGGGTATGATTCGGGCTCCCTCGGGCTCTGTTGTAATGGTGCCGCGCCCCCTGGCTTCGAGACGTGAGGCGGGCGCAGGTACGGATACCGCCCGAGCCGCACGGTCGCTACAATCCAAGCCATGGCCCCGCGCGCAAAAAGCTCCAGTTCTTTGCCACAGCCCGCTGGTGCGCAGGTTCTTCGCGTTTTGCCCGCAGTAGACGAATGTCTCAAAGCCGCCGAGAGTGATGAGGCGCTGCGCGGCTTTAGCCGCGATTACCTCAAACTGGCAGTGCAGCGCGCCCTTGACGGCCTGCGCGAGATGATCGCGGCTGGCCGTCACGACGCTCCAGAGCGACGCGAACAAATGGCCGCCGAGGTCATTCGCCGGGTGCGCAAGCTTGTCGCCGGCGACGAGCCCGGCTTGAAACCTGTTGTCAACGCCACCGGCATCGTCCTCCACACAAACCTCGGCCGCGCCCTATTGGCCGAACCTGCGATCGAAGCGGTCGAACGGGCAGCTCGCTCGGCCGTCAACCTCGAGTACGATCTTGCAACCGGCGGACGCGGCGATCGCGACACCCTGATCGAAGAGGAATTGTGCGCACTGACCGGCTGCGAAGCCGGCACCGTCGTCAACAACAACGCCGCCGCCGTGTTGCTCGCACTTAGCACGCTGGCCGACGGGCGCGAAGTCGTGGTGTCGCGCGGCGAGTTGGTCGAGATCGGCGGCTCCTTCCGCATACCCGAAGTAATGGCCCGCGCGGGCGCGCGTATCCGCGAAGTCGGCACCACCAACCGGGTGCATCCACGCGACTACGTCGATGCGATCGGTCCGGAGACCGCCCTCCTGCTCAAGGTCCATCCCTCCAACTATCGCGTCGTAGGGTTCACCGCGGAGGTCGGTTTGGCCGAACTGGCTGAAATCGGCCGCGCTCATAACCTCCCCGTTATGGAGGACCTCGGATCGGGTGCGCTGATCGACATGGCCGCTTACGGTCTTCCGCGCGAGCCCATCGTGCGCGATCGGATCGCAGCGGGCGCCGCGATCGTAACGTTCTCCGGAGACAAGCTGCTCGGCGGCCCTCAGGCGGGAATCGTGGTTGGCCGCCATGCCCTGATCGAAAGACTCAATGCCAACCCGCTCAAACGGGCGCTCCGATGCGACAAACTCACTATCGCCGCCCTGGAAGCGACGCTGCGCCTGTACGTCCGCAGCCGCGACCTCGCAACAGAATTGCCGACGCTTCGATTGCTCCGGCGCGCGCTGGCCGAGATAGAAATTGCCGCCGCGCGTGCCCGCGAGATCCTTGCCGAACGGCTCGGGCCCGAATTTCAAATTGAAATCGTCGACTCGACTTCGCAAATAGGATCGGGCGCATTGCCCGCCGAAGAATTGAAGACGCGCGCGCTGCGTATCACCCATCGCGATCTCGCCGAGGATGCTATCGCTGCGCTCTTCCGCGGCGCGCGGCCACCGGTGCTGGGACGCGTCCGCGACGGCGCTTTCATGCTCGACTTGCGCACGGTCGAGGACCCGGCCGCCCTCGCGGTCGAGTTTCCCTCGCGCACCAATCGATAACCGCACTTGCTAAGCACCTTTGCGCGGGACTACACAGGCATTGTTACCCAACCTAACGTTCGCACGGGGAGCACGATGCCCGACAAGACATACAAGATAGTCGACGTGGTCGGCGTCTCCGACCAGAGCATCCATCAGGCAGTCCGTAACGCCTTGGAAAAGGCACGCCAGACCCTGCGCAATCTCGACTGGTTCGAGGTTAGAAATATCCGCGGTGCGATACTGAAAAATGGGGAGCCGGAATTCCAGGTCGAGGTGAGAATCGGCTTTCGTCTCGAGGGCGCACCAGTCGCGTAAGTTTCGCGCACGCGCTGGCGCGGAGACGCCAGCTTCGCTCCGGTGCACCAACGCCGCCTCTGATACGCTCGAGGCATATTGGAGTTTCTTCGCCGGACCCTCCTTTTGTGTCGGCTTGAGGATGGTTTCCGCGTCATCGCACGCTTATTATCATCCGCGCGCGACGAATTAATCCGTGGAGGGCCGTCTCAGACATGAAGATCTGTCCGCGATGTGGCAAGCAATTTCCCGATGCGGAGCGATTTTGCGAGATCGATGGGACCGCGCTCGTCGCCGGCAGCGGCCCGGGCGCAGGCCCGCGAGCGACGACGGTGATGCCGACGACTCCGGGGCAGACCGCAGAAGCCGAACCGATCGAATGCCCACGATGCGGCGGCAAGGCACAGCCGGGCGAATTGATTTGTAACTTTTGCGGAGCTCAGCTTGCACCCGCGCCGCCTCCTGCGGAACCACCCTCTTCAGGTCCATCGGCAACCCGCGTCACCCTGGAGAACTTTTCTCCTGGGCAAGAACGGATGGGTCCCCGTGAAATCGGTACTGAAGCACCGCTCCCATCCGCGGGCCTGGAGGAAGAAAATGGAGGACGCCGAATTTTAAGCGTCCTCGGCTTTTCCATCGCCGCCATCCTCGCTCTGGTCGGCGGTGCATGGCTCGCGCTCTACCTGAGCGGTAAGCATCCAGCGACACCGGTTGCGAAGGAGACGGCCTCGCCCTCTCCGGCGGCCGCCGGTCCAACCGTAGAGTTGGCCAAAACCATCTCAATCCAGATCGCGGGCGACCTCGCTGGTGCGCTGTTCCGCGACAAGGATTCGATGAGCAAGGTTTTCGAAAGCAACAAGGCGGGCTTGCTCGATGCCTATCGGCATGAACTTGCGTCCGACAGCACGCTGCGCGATGGAATGGTCGTTAGGCTGCATATCGTGGCCGACGGCAGCGTCAGTCAGAGCACGGTTGTTACTTCAACTGCGGCAAATCCTAGTCTGGACGCCGCGGTCGTCACGGCGATGAGCGGATGGAAGTTTGCTCCAGCCAGCAGCACCGGCGTGGACACCGACTTTCCGATTGTCTTCGCGACCGACGCTGCCGATGCAGGCGCGATCGAATCCAATCTGAACACCAAACTCGCGAGCCTCGGACCCAGCGCGGTGCCGGAGTATCCACCGACCACCGCGATCGCCGCCACGCCGACCGCTTCGCCTGAAGTCGCGGGGATCCCTTCGGCAGTTGCGCCGATCGCGACGCCCACGCCTGCGCACCGTCACCGGCCGCCTCCGGTCGTGGCATCTGTGCCCAAGCCCCCGAAGCTTTCTCTGCTGACGCGCGTAAATGAGGAATTGGGGGCTAACCGCAAGCTTCGCCGGGTCCATGCCTATACCACCGGCGGCACCGTCACGTTGTATGGCAAAGTATTCGACGACAACGACAAGATGCTCGCAGAACGGACCGCTCGCCACGTTAGCGGAGTAACGGGCGTGGTCAACAATTTGACGACCGACACTCAGGAATGGGCGCAAAACCAAGCTCGCATTCAGCAGGAGTTACAGAACGCGGGGCTGACTGGCGTTACCGTGAAAGTTATCGGTAACAGTGCCTACCTCAGCGGCGAGGTCAAGAGCGATCTCGATAGGCAACGCGCCGCTACCATCACGGAAGCAAGCGCCCCGGTGAAGGTGCGCGAGAACCTCATTCGTGTCGCCATTGGCAGCATCTTCAGTCCCTAGCTCGGTCCTCACGCGCCGTTGATACACCGGGCTCGCCCGGATTTATGCGCAGACGGTGATTACACGGTCGTTCGCATAATATGCCACGCGCTATTGACAATGTTGGAACACAACAGGTATATGACTCGACAGAGAGTGTTTACCGCCTTTTTTCTCCGCGAGGAGGTTCCCATCACAAATGCCAGA
>JASHZA010000417.1 GCA_030042765.1 Candidatus Binataceae bacterium
CCGCAACCGCATCGATTTTCGAAAGTCCGTAGATCAGCGTCAGGCTCGTCGCCACCGTTCCCGCCATCGAAACGCCGAACAGCCAGGGTGTGAAAGCGCGGTTGAAGATCATGGCCAGCTCTCCGCTCCACGCCAGCATCCCAATCGCGAAGCACGCCGCTATCGCTACCGAGGCCGAGCAGAATACCAACGGATCGACGTTGAGCGCGGCGTAGCGCGTAATCACCGGCTGCGTCGCACTGATCACCGTGTTGAGCGCCGCGGAGGCAAATCCGATTGCGAAGATCTGGCGAGCGGACGCGGCCATTGCGGCATCAGTCGCCGCAGGCCTGGAAGCTGCTCGAGGTTTCATCTGGTTGCGTCGATTCCATCGGCCGGCCTCACGGATGGCTGCATCCAACGGCTGGCGCCGCTATGTTAGTCGCCAGCGTTCAACGTTGGAAATGAACCAGCCATTGAAATGACCGGAGACTCCGACCCGAAAGCGCAATACGTTACCAGCGCCCTCGGAGTGACAGCCTCGGACTCTCCGCTCCGCGCCGACGCCAGCGAAGAGGCGCGCGCGGCGGAGCGCGGATTGTTCGCGATCGTGATCCGGCCGCGGCTCGCGCTCGCGATCATTTTCGCCGTCGGTGTCCTCCTGTTCATCGTCAACCTCGGCGGCTACCCGATGTATACCAAGGGCGAGCCGCGCGAGGCGGTGACCGTGTTCGACATCGTACACGGCGGCGGCGTGATTTTGCCGATGCGCGCGGGTGTCGAGATTCCGTCGAAACCCTTGCTGATGCATTGGATCGCGGCGCTCGTCTCGATTGTTGCCGGGCGCGTCAACGAATGGACCGTGCGGCTTCCCTCGGCGCTGTTTGCAATCGCCGGCATGGCCGCCTGCTGCTGGTACACGGGCATTCTCTTCGATCGGCGCGCGGGCTTCTTCGCCGCGATGATCCTTGGGACGTCGTTTCAATATCTTCAGGCGGGAACCGGCTGTCGCGTCGACATGACGCTCACCTTCTTCCTCGAGATCGCCTTGTTCGAATTCATTGCAGTCGCCGAAGGGCTGAGCACACGCACGCTGCTGCTCTATCTCGCGATGGCGGCGGCGGTTCTAACCAAAGGCCCGATCGGCGCGGCGTTGCCGGTGATCGTCGCGGCCGTATGGATCGTGCTCTGGCGTCGATGGGACCTGTTGGCGCGCCTGCAACTCGTTCGCGGCGCGCTGATCGTCGGGGTCATCGGGGGCGGCTGGTACTTCGCGGCAATCGCGGCGGGCGGCATGGACTTCGTGCGCAAGCAAATCCTCGCCGAGAACCTTTACCGCCTGTTTCATCACGGCGGCTTCCACGAGGGTCATGCGCATCCGTTCTACTACGAGGACGTCGCTCTCCTTGCGGGCTTCTTGCCGTGGTCGCCGGTTGCGATCGCGGCCGGCGCGCAATACCTGCGCGGTCCGCGCAAGATCGATGCGCGCTTCGGCTACCTCCTCGTTTGGTTCCTGGCCATCCTGATTTTCTACAATTTTCCGCAAAGCAAGCGCGGAGTTTATCTGCTGGCGCTTTATCCGGCGCTGAGCGCAATCGTTGCTCTCCTGATGTGCGACGCGATCGACGATCGCGAGAGTATCGCCGGATGGATCAAATGGCTGTCGCGCGGCGCCGGCGCGATATTCGCCGCCGCAGCCGCGGGAGCTTTCGCGGGGCTGGCAATGCTGCGCTGGTGGACGGCGCCGCTACGCTTGATTCTTGCCGGGTTCGACCTCCACGCGGCAGGCCTAACCCCTGCATTGGCCGCGAATGCGCGCCATTTCGTCGTCCTCGCGATCGCTCTGCCCGCTGCCACTGCCGCAATCGGCGTTTACCTGATGCGCACGCGGCCGCTGGCGGAAAAGCTGGTGGCCGGCATCGCCGGCGCCCTTGTCTGTGTCGCGCTCGCGGTGAATCTGATCGTGGAACCGGGGATCGCCGACGCTGTTGCGATGAAGGATTTCGCGGCCCGGACGATCGCGCTGGCCAAGGGCGCTCCGATCGGCTATTTCGGCAGCCTCGATTACGGCTTTGCCTTCTACAGCGGTCGCAACATCGATTTCGTAACGCCGCGCGACCCCAACGCCCCCGCTCTGATCGTGTGTCCGGAGGACGACTGGAACCTGGTGGGGCCGGACCTCCGTAGTCGTTTCGAAATAATCCTGCGGAGCCCTCCGACGAACCTCGACGGCACCAGCCCGCTGCTCTTGCTGCACCGCCTCGGCGCTCCGCCCGCGGCCGCGGGGCCGAAGCGTCTCTCGCTCTAGACGCAACAATTCACGGTTCCACCATGTTAGCCGCAGCATTTCGCGCCTTGTGCGTGCATAGTATGTTCTATTCGACCGATGCACAGAATAGCATTTCTGCCAAGGGTGAAATCCTTCACTCCCCCGCTCTACTTCGGCACCACGGTGCTTTCCGAGCCTCCGCCCAACACCCTCCACTTCCGCCAGGTATCCATCGGCCCGTGGTCCGGGCTGGTCATCTTCTGGTAGTTGGGACTCGCCGGATTGTTGCACCAGCCGAGACCCGTGATAGTCAGGGTCTTGCCGTCTTCGGAGACGAGGCGCGGTCCGCCCCAAAACTCACAAGTGGCGCAATGGCGTTTGACCGAGCTGTCCATTATGTAGCCGTCGTTTCCGCCGCGGCCGAGCATCGTTTCATGGCTTTCCTCAGCCACCGCAACGGCGGTCCGTATCACCGACGGCAACATGATAGCGCCCGCGATGCCTCCGAAAGTTTTTGCGATAAACGCGCGGCGATGCGGGTTCACCTGATTCATCAGCGATGAACTCCTTTCTACGATAACTTCGTCTTGCGCAACTCGGACACGGTCGCCGTCAGCCGCGGCAGCACTTCGCCCGTTGGACCGCGCAGGCTCACGTCACAAATCGGCGTTATCTCCGACTCGTAGAGATTGGCTTCGATCAGAATGCCACCCCGCTGCTTGACCTCGAGTGCGAAGCCGGCCGCCGGATAAACCGTCGCCGAAGTGCCGGCAACGATCACGAGATCGGATCGGGCTGCGTGCTCCATGCAGGCGTTGAGCACGTCGGTCGGAATCGGCTCGCCGAACGAAACCGTATCGCTCTTGAGAACGCCCTCGCACCTGGGGCATTCGGGCGGCAACTTCTCGACGCTGATCTCGCCGGAGGCGAAACGCGCACCGCATTCGATACAGCGGATGAGCTTCCAGTTGCCGTGGATCTCGGCGAGAGCCTGATGGCCGGCCTGGCGATGCAGGTCGTCGACGTTCTGCGTAATCAGGAAGCGCAGGGTGCCGATCGCTTCGAGTTCGGCGAGCGCCGCGTGACCCGAGTTGGGCTTGGCGACCTTGAGTGGTCCCCACAATTCGTCGTTCTGACGGCGAATGCGATCCTCCCACGCCTTTTTCGGGTCGGCAAGGAAAATCTGGTAACCGTTCATCGGTGGCTCGCCATATTTCGTCCACAGTCCGCCGGGGCCGCGGAACGGTGGAATTCCGCTTTCGACTGACATCCCCGCGCCGGTCAGCGCGATCGGATAGCTCGCACCAAGAATCAGGCGGGCAGCATGCAGAATCTGTTCGTCGGATGCGCTCTGTGTCGGCTGAGCCATCGCAAATCGCGCTCCTTTCCGGTTTAGTTCACCACGCAGGAGGTAAAAGTGAAGGCAAATGCGGTAAGCCCCGGATCCAACGCCTTCAACTGGAGACTCGCCGGTACGACCGATTCGTTCGCCACCAGATTGTACATGCGCGCTCGATCGACCGTCACGAACGCGCGGCCGTTTTCCGCTTTCACGTCTGCGCCCGCACGCTGGCCGTCACCCAGAATGATCTCGACGCGGGCAGACTGACCCGCCGGCGGCGCCATCACGAGGTTCACGTCCATCGAAGTGTAGCGCAGGAAAATGGACGCACCCGCAGTCTCGGCGCGCGCGCTCTCCTGCCCCACCGCCCATCTGCCACTGAGATAAGATGCGCCTTCGGCATGGCGGCCCGGGTCGGTGTAGTCGGCCGCGCGATCGCGCGCCACGCCGGCGGGATTGCCAAACTGGCCGCGCGCGTAGCCCAGGTAGAGCTCGGGCGTGACGCGGTAACAGACGGCGCCGGGCCGATCGCTCTCGCGCACAGGTTCCATCGGCGGCGGGAAGTCGAGTCCGGGATTTACTTCGCCCAGCAGTTTCTGGATTTGGGTTTCGCTCTCTTGATAGAGACCTTCCCCGAAATGGTAGTAGCGCAGCCGTCCCTGGGAATCGACCAGGTATTTAGCCGGCCAGAAACGGTTCGAGTAGGCGCGCCAGATCGCATAGTCGTTGTCGAGCACGACCGGATATTCGATGGCGAATTGCCTGATCGCGGCCAGCACATTGGAACGGTCGCGCGCGATGCTGAACTCCGGGGCGTGAACGCCGACGATCACGAGACCGTGCTGCCTGTACCGATCGTGCCATCCGGCGACGTAGGGCAGCGTGTGGATGCAGTTGACGCAGGTGTAATCCCAGAAGTCGACGAGGACGACCGCCTTGCCGCGCAGTTCCTTGAGATTCACCGGACCGTGCTGAATCCATTCGCCGCCTTCGAGCGCAGGTGCGTAGATGGTCTCGTTTATCTGCGGCATTCGCCAACTCCCATGCGCGGGTGTTTCGATATCACCGGTCTTGTATCGCGCAGAGTATCACAGCGTGGCGGCGGGCAATAAACGTCGCGGTGTGACGCCGAAGAGATCGCGCGCTACTGAAGCTCAATGCCCGCCGCATCGCCGATCATCGTGGTGGAAGTGACCAGCCGCACCCAGATGGAGCAGGCCTGGGCGCTCCGCCGCCTGGTCTTCATCGAGGAGCAGCTCGTGCCCGAGGAAATCGAAATGGACGCGGACGACGCCGTCGCTTTTCATGCGCTCGCACTCGACGGCGCGACGCCGGTTGGATGCGGCCGGATGGTGACACACGAGGATCAGGTCAAGATCGGGCGGATGGCGGTACTGCGCGATCGGCGCGGCAGCGGAATCGGGCGGCAGG
>JASHZA010000418.1 GCA_030042765.1 Candidatus Binataceae bacterium
TTGATCGAGACGGCGGTGCGCGGGATGTTGCCGAAGAATCGGCTCGGCCACCGCCTTTTTACCAAGCTCAAGGTTTATCGCGGCACCGAGCATCCGCACCTCGCGCAGCAACCTCAGCCAATAAAACTCTCTTAGCAGGCCACCGTAAATTCCAATGGCAGACAAGAATGTTATTCGGACGACCGGCCGGCGCAAGACAGCGGTTGCCAGCGTCCGCCTCGTGCCCGGTTCAGGAGTAATCACGGTTAACGCGCGCTCGCTCGAAGTTTACTTCCCACGCGACACCGCCCGCATGCGCATCCTCGAACCCTTCGAGATCACCGAGACCAAAGGCCAGTTCGACGCTATCGTGAGCGTGCGCGGTGGCGGGTCCTCGGCTCAGGCTGACGCGGTCCGCCACGGCATTTCGCGTGCGCTCATCAGCGCAGCCGAGGGCTTGCGTCCGGCATTGCGCAAGAACGGACTGCTCACGCGCGATCCACGCGAGGTCGAACGCAAAAAGTACGGTCGCCACAAAGCGCGCAAGCGTCCCCAGTACTCCAAGCGCTAAGCCTGTCCGAGACTGGGACATGTCCCTCAGCACCGGTGTTGTGAAGCGCTCACCGAAGGCTCGGGTTGTTCATATCGCGTGAGCCTCAACTGGCGATTTGCCAGACTTCGTGATAGTCGAATTACGGGAATATTAATTTTTCTTTCTAATTGGGCGAGGCCAACCGATGCCTTCTCACGACAGGGTCAAGGTAGCGATTCTCGGAGCTTCCGGATATTCCGGCATCGAGGCCGTGCGCATTCTAGCGGGCCATCCGTTCATCGAGATGGGTCTGCTCACGTCCGAGCATTATGCCGGCCGCGAAGTAGTGGACGTCTATCGGCACATGGCAGGCCTCGATCTGCCGCCGTTCGAAGAGTTGCGTACCGATCTGATCCGCGGGCGCGTTGAGGTGGTAATTTCGTGCCTGCCCGAGCGAGTCGGTGCTCCCATTCTGGCGGAGCTGATCAGCGCTGGGATCAAAGCGATCGACGTCTCGGCTGATTTCCGTCTCAAGGATCCCGCCGTTTACCGCCAGACTTACGGGGCTGATCATCCCGCGCCGGCCCTGCTCAACCAGGCCGTGTATGGGCTCAGCGAATTCCATCGCCGCGAACTGCGCGAAGCACGCCTGGTCGCCAACCCGGGATGCTACCCTACCGGAGCGTTGCTTGGGATTCTGCCGCTCATCCGGCGCGATCTGGTCGACCCGTCTTCGATCGTGATTGATGCGAAATCGGGCACGACCGGAGCGCGCCGCCAGGCTGCGATCGAGCAACTGTTTGCCGAGGTCAACGAGAATTTGCGCGCCTACAAGGTCGGCAACCACCGCCATACACCCGAGATGGAACAGGAGATCGGTTTCGCGCTCGGGCGCGAAGTTGCAGTGATGTTCGTACCGCATATGCTGCCTGTAACGCGCGGAATCCTGTCGTCCATTTTCATGCGGCCGCGCGCGGGCACGACGGAACAGGACGTGCGCGCCGCGTTCGAGGCGAGTTTTGCGAAGTCGCGTTTCGTGCGGTTGCTGAAGCCCGGCGAGACCCCCGAACTCAAGAACGTAAGGGCGACGAACTTCTGCGAGATCGCGTTCGTGCTCGATCGCAGGACGCAAACGCTGTGCGTCCTGACGGCGATCGACAATCTCGGCAAAGGTGCGGCTGGCCAGGCGGTGCAGAACCTCAACCTGATGCTCGGTTACGACGAGGCCGCCGGGCTGCTCTCCCCTGCCCCGGTGCCCTGACCGGAGCCGCCGGGGAGGGTGAAGGATTTCACCCTGCACAGCGAGCCTAACCTGCGGTAAAGTAGTCGGCAAAATAACAAGGGCGAACCTTAAGGCCCCGGCCAGGCGGAGCGACGGGATTGGTGCGGGCGATGTCGCGCCTTGTGTAAGCGAAACCCTCCTTCTGCGAACATACATTGCTAGATCTAGTTAACGCATCTCTACTAATGCGCTGACCGACTCCCTGTGGCGGCAAACGGGGAGCCTCGAAATTCCTTCAGCTTATCAATCCCCTGACCGCACGGGCCGAGCAAATCTTTCGGCGGAAAGATTGGACAGGGCTTGACCGATCGCGTTAAATTTCCTAAATGGGGTTGAGAATCATTCTCATTATCATAGCGGCGGCTGGTTGATGGGGATGCACGGAGCAACCTGCGACAACGTGATTGCGATCAAAGCGGTAAACGCTGACGCGCAACCAGTCCGCGCCACGGCAGTGGAGAATCCGGAACTGTTCTGGGCAATGCGCGGCGGCGGCGGAAACTTCGGCGTGGCCACCGCTTTCGAGTATCGGCTCTTTCCGGTCGGCCCGATCGTGATGGGTGGAATGGTGACCTATCCCTACAGGCAGGCGCGGCGCGTGCTGGAATTCTTCCGCGAGTTCTCAAAGACCGCCCCCGATGAACTTACCGTATACGCCTGCCTCATCTGCACAACGGCGGGAACGCCGGCGATCGGGCTGGCCGCCTGTTATGCGGGCGGGATGAATCAAGCGGAGCGCGTGGTAGCGCCGCTGCGCCACTGCGGCACACCGCTGGACGATGCGCTGCGTCCGATGCCGTATCTCGAGCTGCAAACTATGATGGACGCGGCACGGCCATCCGGACGCCGCTGCGCGATGCGCTCGCATTTCATGGCGGGACTGCCGGACGCGGTTCTGGGTGCGATCGTCGAACAGTTTGCGCGCACCCCGTCGCCACTTTCGGTGGCGATCATCGAGCACTGTCATGGTGCGATAGCGCGCGTGGCGCCCGACGCGACGGCGTTCGCGCTGCGCAAAAGCCCGTTTCACTTCGAGATAATCGGATTTTGGGACGACGCGCCGGCGAATCAGGCCAATCTCAACTGGGTCGAGGACTTCTTCACCGCGACTCGCCCATATTCTTCGGGGGAAGTATACGTAAACTCGCTCGATCAGGGGGGAGTCATCGCGGGTGCGCGAAGCGTATGGGCCGAACTACGAGCGTCTTCGCCGGATCAAGGCCCGATACGATCCCACCAACTTCTTTCGCTGCAATCAGAATATAGCGCCGGGCTTCTCGGCTTAGCCGAGCGCGCCTGTGGCGCATCAGATCGGGCCGGCTCCTTGACGCGTGTTATGATAACCAACGGAAATCAGGTCTGAAAAAACAAAGGCGCGTTGGTCTCGGAGCTCCGACAGCGGTTTTGGTTCGGCGGTGTGGGGCGTGCTACCCTTCGGGCGCATCAGGACTGTTGCAACCGGGGAGAGAATCGACGTGTCCATAAGCTGTGAAAACTGCGGTGCTGTCGTCGTAGCCCAGAGTGATATAGCAAAGTTAGATGGAGAGGAGTGGCACCTACATCGAGCCGGCAAGTGTCCGGAGTGCGGCGCGGCAGTGCAGTGGCATCGAGCAATTTCGGGTCGGCTCGGCGGCAGCTACATATTTTCTTCGAGAGCAAGACACTGCCCACCTGCATGCTCGCATCACGATTCCGGCGCAAGTTCACCTCGCCCGATTTAAGCTTTGAGCGTGGTGGCGCCGCTAATTATTCAGTCTTGAACGCGTCAATTCGCGCGCGTCGCATGCGTCTGGCGGGAAAGGAAGCGCCGGCGGGTCTGTTCAAGCACGTGAAGTGAACAGAGGAGAGAGAATGGGGCCGATAGGAAAAGCGATCTTCTTGACCAAAGGCGTCGGCAAGCATCGTGAGAAGCTCACGTCCTTCGAGCTCGCACTGCGCGACGCCCGGATTGCGGAGTTCAATCTGGTGCGCGTCAGCTCAATCTTCCCGCCCGGGTGCAAGGTGATCTCGATTCAGGAGGGACTTACGAATCTGAAACCCGGACAGGTGGTCTACGCCGTGATGTACGACAACGCCACCAACGAACCGCACCGCTTGCTGGCGGCGTCGGTCGGTCTTGCGATCCCGGCGGACAGGAATCAGTACGGCTATCTGTCGGAGCACAAGAGCTTCGGCCAGACCGACGAGAAGGCAGGCGATTACGCCGAGGACCTGGCTGCGACGATGCTGGCTACGATTCTGGGGGTGGAGTTCGACCCCAACGTCAGCTACGACGAACGCAAGGACGTCTGGAGGATGTCGGACAAGATCGTGACTACCCGCAACGTTACCCAATCGGCAATCGGCGATCGCGACGGGCTGTGGACGACGGTCGTGGCGGCAGCCGTATTCGTCGATTTGCCGGGCGCGTAGGCATCCGACGCGGCGCGCGTTCCTCTCGTTACACCCACCGCGGCATCGTGTCTGGCGCGATGCCGAAGGCGAGCTTTCCCAGCAGGCCGAGTGAGTCATATCCCGCCAGCGGATGAATGACGCCCGCGCGGACGTCCCGGTAACCGCGACGGAGTGGCCACACCGTCGCAGGAGAAGCAATCGGCGTCTATCGAGGCGCGCAGGAAGCGGAGCGGCGGGGATTCAGGGGCCTGGCGAAGCGCCGATTCGTGGTTAACTTACAAAATCTCGAAATAGGCGCAGGGCCCGAAAGAGGGCCGTGCACCGGAGGGAAGGAAGAAAATGAAACCCGGAATCAGCCCTGAATACGATCGTTGCGTGGTTAGCTGCGCTTGCGGCAACACGTTCGAGACGCGCGCGACGGTAAGGGAGATGCGCGTCGAGGTTTGCTCGAATTGCCATCCGTTCTATACCGGCACACAGCGGCCGGCTGACCGGGGCGGCCGGATCGAGCGTTTCAATCGCAAGTACGCCCGTAAAGCGGCATAGGAGCCGCCTGCGCGCCCGCGTCGAGATGCGGGCGGGCGGAAAATCGGTCCTGATGGCGCGGCTGCCCTAATGGGTAGCCGCGCCAATTTTTTCACCATGCGGAGGCCAGCGACTCCATCGCGCGCAGGATGCGGGCGCGTTTTTCCTCGGGTGCTGCCGCGTAAGAAACGAACTGGAGCGCAGTCGATGTGATGCCGGCCTTCTCGTAATCCTTGAGCCGCCGGGCCCATCGTTGGGGCGTGCCGAAGACGAAAATCGATTCGATCATCGAGTCGGGCACGGACGCGAGCGCGCGCTTGCGGTCGCCGGCGTTCCAGGCGGTAATCGCGGCGCGGGCTTCGTCTTCGTAGCCGATCCATTGGAAGAACTTGTTGTACTGCGGCACCGTCAGATAGCCGGTGAGCTCGCGGCGCAACTGCTCGCGAACGACTTCTTCCTCCTGATCGATGGCGACCAGGATGCGGCAGGCGACCTCGATTCCGGCGGTGGGTTTGCCGGCCTTGCGCGCGCCCTCGCGGATATGGGCGA
>JASHZA010000028.1 GCA_030042765.1 Candidatus Binataceae bacterium
CCCGGTCAACGGCCTGATCATCGCCGACGCTTTGTCAGCGAGGCTTTCGGCCGTGTCATAGCTACCCTCCGCAAAGGCCTCTCGCGCGCTTTGAAGAAACTTCCCTGCCAGCGCGATGCGGCTCAATCCATCCACACTCTGATGTCCATGGTCGATTGATTGCAGGCTATGATCGAGCCCTTCAATCGTTCTGGCGACCTGCTGGCGCTTGCGAGCCTGATCTTCGTCGTCGATCGAATAGAGAACCACCTGGGGGGCCGTCGGTCGCGCCGAAGGTGTCGCCAATGCAGCGGCTTGAGCGGCAGCCTTTGCAGCCTGTGCAGCTGCCTTAGCCGCTTCTTGAGACGCCTTTAGAGCTATCGCACTGGCTGCAGCGGCCTTATTGGATTCAGTTATGGCTTCGGCAGCGGCACTCGCCCTGTCGCGCCTAAGCGAGATGGCAGGCGTGGCGATCTTTGTCGGCGCCGCAACCGGCACAGGCTTTGAAACGCTTTCTTCAATGGGCGGCTGATTATCTTGGGCGGTCGAAGGCTGTGCAGCGGGAACTTTGGAGGTGCCGCAGCTGCACAATAGGGCGAGCATGCTCGCTGAGGCGGTGCGGGCTAACGGGCTCAGCGTTCGCTCAGCCCAGAGTTTTCGTAGATGCGATGGCGCCTTCAATTGCGTCACCGTCGGCATTCGGCAGACAAATCGTGCAGATTGTTGCCTCTCCAACACGGGAGTCAATCCTTATCGTTCCCCGGTTGAGGTCGATCGCGCGAAACGCGAGAGCCAGTCCCAGACCGCTCCCGTGAGGCTTGGTTGTATAGTACAGATCGAAGATATGGTCGAGCCGTTCCTTCTCGATTCCGACCCCGTTATCTTTGACCGTCAGCTCAACCCCCGCCTCAACTCGTCGGCTCTCTAAGGTCAGCATTCCGCCATTGGGCATGGCCTGGACGGCATTTGTGATCACGTTGTTCAGCGCCTCGCCGATCATCGTGCGGTCGCCATGGACTGGCAGCATTCCCGGGCTGAGCTGGTCCTCGACGTAGATGCGATCGTTTCTGACCTGCCCGGCAGCTTCGCGCGTCAGTTGATTGAGGTCGAAATCCGTCATTTGCAGATGTTCCGGGCGCGTCAAGCGCAACAGCGCCTCGACCACCCTGTCAAGCCGCTCCATCTCCTGACGGATCCGTTCGATATGCCGGTCCTTGCTTTCGGGGCCTGTGCCCTTGAGCAGTTCAAGGCGCAGATTCATGCCCTGTAGCGGGGACCGCAACTGATGCGCGAGACCCGAGATCAGAGCGCCAAGACGGGTCAGACCGTTGGAGTAGTCGAGCGCGGTTTGGAGCTCGAGTACCGGCTTCATATCTCTTAGTATGGCGAGCAGTCCATCGGGCGTCCGTCCGTGCCCCAGCTTATAAAGACAAACGAGTAACGACTTGTCGCGATCGAGCTCGATTAGCACATCGTGGGCTTCCACCCCCGCATCCAAGGCCGAATCCACCAGGCGGACCAGGGGGTGATCATCGCCCAGCGCCGACCCCAGCGAATTTCCTTCCGACTTGTCCGAGGCGAGACCGAGCTGATCGTGCGCCTGCTGATTGACGAAGAGAATGGACTTCGACGGATCGAGCAACAGCACAGCGTCCTGGATGGAACGTACGACATCGAAAAGGTGGTCGCCACCCGAGACTAGTGGCGAGCGAGCACTGCTGACACGGCGAGAAAGCTCGTTGAAGCGCTCGCTAAGAACCTCCAGCTTTCTATCCTCATTGACCTCAAGTTCAACTGCTTTGTCCGCGACTGCCAATGGCCCCAGGCCGCGGTCAGACCATGAAAGTCGCCGGAAAACGCGGAGGTTGAGCAGGGAGATCATTACGCACACCAGGAGGAAATCCACGCCGGCAGCGCCCAGAATGATCATTCTCAAGTGCCGGACTTGATCGACCATCAGCGCCGTTGTCACCGCCACTGAGATCGTTGCTACCTGATGTCCATGGGCGAAGACCGGACGGCGCAATTCATAGACATCGGTGTTCCAAGGATTGGTAATAGCGCTGGGAAACCATCCGAAGGTCAAATCTCGAAGCGCGCCGATCGGTTTTAGCGCAGGGGAGGGCCTACCTTCGTCCTCACGATGGGCGGCCACGATTACAGTGCCATCGGGGGCGACAACAGTTGCGGAGACTATCGATGCGCCGAACGCCTCGCTAGATTCCAGCAATTTGCGCAACGAACCACTCGCGCGCGCCTGATCGATCGGATCTCCGCTGCTCGCACCGAGCGCCATCTGCTCGAAGATTTGTTCCGAAAGCAGGTCGGCCGAACCCAACAGACTTCGGACCATGGTGTCGACGGTATAGTCGAGCGCAACAATCCCCCCACCGAAGATCGGGATCAGCAACAGGAAAAGGAAGAGAACGCTGATTCGCCGCATAGGAGCCTATGATTCAAGAGGGAAGCGGCCGAGCCTGGATTTGGCCGAAGAGCTAACCGGGGTTAATTATCGCCATGCCCTCGATACCGCTCAAGCTTGTTGTATAAGGTCTTGGTACTAACGCCGAGAAATTGAGCCGCCCTTGTTTTATTGCCGTCGCTAAATTCAATTGTACGTGTGATGAGTTCTTTTTCCATCTCTTCCAGCGTTGTGCCTATTCTTAGCTTAATGTATCCTCCCTCAACGTTGGAAATCGACTGAAATTCTTGCGGAAGATCCAATCGACGGATCACTCGTCCTTGAGATATTACCGACGCACGTTCGATCACATTGCGCAACTGACGTACATTTCCCGGCCACGGATGAGCCTGCAGAGCCGACAAGGCTTCGTCGTCGATTCCCACAATGCCTCTGTTGTTGCGGGCAGCGTAATGTTGGACGAAGTTTTGAACAAGGACTGCCAGGTCGTCGCCTCGTTCGCGCAGCGGGGGCAATTCGATCGTGAAGACATTGAGCCGATAGTAGAGGTCTTCCCGAAGCTTGCCCTCACGAACAGCCTGCGCGACGTCGCGGTTGCTGGCTGCCAGTACCCGCACGTCGAGGGGGACTTCGGCGTTTCCGCCCAGGCGCCGGACGCGCTGTTCCTCGAGAACGCGCAGCAGCTTTGCTTGTAATTCCACCTTCATCTCAGTGATCTCGTCGAGCAGCAGAGTGCCGCTATTCGCGGCCTCGAAGCACCCCTCCCGACGGCGGTCGGCACCAGTAAAGGCGCCTCGCTCATGGCCGAACAACTCACTCTCCATCAACGTCTCCGGCATCGCCGCACAGTTCACCCCGACGTATGGATTCGCGCGACGTGAGGAGAGCTGATGGATCGTCCGCGCCACCAGCTCCTTGCCGGTGCCGCTTTCTCCAATGATTACGACCGATGCGGACGCGTCGGCGATGCGCTCGATCGTCGCGAGAACTTTTCGCATCGCGGGCGATCTACCTACAAGATGACCCAGTTCCCCGACTTCTGCCAGGCGACGACGCAACGATAGGTTCTCGTCGCGGATCACCACATTCTCGGCTAAATTGCGCAACATCTGCCGCAGATGAGGGGGATCAACGGGTTTACGCAAGTAGTCCACGGCACCGAGCTTGATAGCTTCGACCGCTTCCGGAACGTCCCCCTGCCCAGAAATGATGATGGTAGGCAAGTAGATGCCCATTTCGCGGATGTCGCGCAGGAGTTCGAGACCGTCCTTGCGCGGCATCCTGAGATCGGCAAGCAGTATATGAGGGCGTTTTTCGTTGATCAGTTCGAGAGCCTCAACGCCATCCCTTGCGACCTGCACACTGTACCCCCAACCGGCCAGTGTTTCGCGCCAATCATCATGCGTTTGGACGTCATCTTCAGCCACCAGGATTCGATTTTCATGTGCCACCGTTCGCAACCTCCGCGTCGCTGGCAACCGCAACCCGCGTGCCGTCAAGTCTTACGATTTTACCTAAAGAAAAGCTAAGCGGAGCGCGTAAAAAGTTTACAGTCAGAAATTTTTTCACGAATCAGGCAATGTACGGTTCAGATTTCTCCTCTGCAATTCCCGGTTCCGATCGAGGTTTGCCAGAGCTGCAATATTTACTGGCTTCCCGCAGTGGCTCAGTCAGGTTGGCATCTCAGTCATCTCAGCTCCGCCACTTGGGCCCTAACGGGTTCCAACGCCGCAGGTCACCCCGAACCTGGAAGCCACCCCGAACCCTGTGTTCTCGTTTGCGGTAGATGGTTGGATTGGATGGCAGCTGCGTGTTTTTCGCCGATCGTTCGCCAGTAGACGCATTTCGTGCTCCGTGCCCGGTGCAAGCCAGGCCCCGGGTCACCCACGGGCGCACGATTAGCACCCATCATACGGCATTGATTGCAGGCTGGGCAGGGTGAAATTTTTCACCATGCGGCGCGTTCCGGCGCACGAATCTCCAGCACGGTCATTGCCGTTTATATCCTCCCTGAATCGTGCGATAACCTTCGCGACGTCAGAGACACTGCTGAGGGAGATCCAACTATGAACTTCATCGACCAATTAGACCCCGAGCTGAGAGCCGTCATGAATAAGTTGCCGAGCGACCGCCCTCTGGATCTCAGTCAGCTTCCCACGGCCCGGGTTAAGATGAAGAAAATGGTCACCGCGTTGCTCGCTGATTTGCCGCCGGTCGAGGGTGTCACCAGCCAGGATCATTTCGCGCCCGCGTCGAAGGGCAATCCCGACGTGCGCGTCCGTGTCTACCGGCCCAACCATCAGCCGGGCAAGCTCCCCGCTCTCTATTGGATTCACGGCGGCGGCTACGTGATGGGTGACATCGATATGGACGACCGGCTCATGATGCAACTGGTCAAGCGAATCGGATGCGTCGCCGCGTCGGTGGATTACCGGCTGGCCCCGGAACATCCCTTTCCCGCTCCGGTTGAGGACTGTTATGCCGGCCTGAAGTGGCTGTTCGCCCATGCCGGCGAGTTTGGCGTTGACCCCTCACGCATCGCTATCGGCGGCGCCAGCGGCGGCGGCGGTCTGTGCGCGGGCCTGGCGCTGATGGTGCGCGACCGCGGCGAAGTTCGCCCCTCCTTCCAGCTTCTCATCTACCCCATGATCGACGATCGCAATGTTACTCCCGCCAGCTACGCGATTACCGATCCCCGCGTATGGCATCGCGAGAGCAACCGCCTCGGATGGAAAGCCTATCTCGGCCGTGACGGCGGCGGCGACGGCGTCTCGCCCTACGCGGCGGCGGCGCGCGCTACCGATTTGACCAACCTGCCGCCCGCCTACATTCCGGTCGGCGCGCTCGATCTCTTCGTGGACGAGAATATCGAGTACGCACAGCGTCTCATCCAGGCGGGCGTGCCCACCGAGCTCCACGTTTATCCCGGCGCCTTTCACGGCTTCGATCTCTTCGCCCCGTCGGCTGCCGTCTCGAAGCAATTCAAGGCCGATCGCGACAACGCACTCAAGCGCGCCCTTCACGATACCGCAAGATGATCGCGATCTTCCTCGGTCGCGCCGCGGTTGGATCGTTCATGCTGAATCGATCGGTGGTGGTACG
>JASHZA010000419.1 GCA_030042765.1 Candidatus Binataceae bacterium
ACCAGGTTGTAGGTGAAGGAATCGTAATTGTCGATCATGAGAATTTTCGCGCTCATCGCACTCACCTCCCGGCCGCCGCCGCTTCGAAGTCGCGCGCAGCGCTGAGCGCCCGTATCATTGCGCGGGCCTTGTTGCACGATTCCTCGTATTCCGCCGCCGGGTCTGAGTCGGCGACCACGCCGCCGCCGGCCTGAATATAAACGCGATTCCCTTTGACCAGCAGCGTGCGCAAAGCGATCGCCGTGTCGGTGTTGCCGGTGTAGCTGAAGTAGCCGATCGCGCCCGCGTAGACTCCCCGCCGCACCGGTTCGAGTTCGTCGATTATCTCCATCGCGCGAATCTTGGGTGCGCCCGAGACGGTGCCCTGCGGGAAGGTTGCGCGGAACGCATCGAAAGCGTCCATCCCGTCCTTTAGTTCGCCGACCACGTTCGAGACGATGTGCATTACGTGCGAGTAACGCTCGACCGTCATCAACTCCGTGACCTTGACCGACCCGATCTTGGCGACGCGCCCGACGTCGTTCCTTCCGAGGTCGACCAGCATGATGTGCTCGGCGAGTTCCTTGGGGTCGGCGAGCAGCTCGCGTTCCAGCGCAAGGTCCTCGGCCTCGGAGCTGCCGCGTCGGCGCGTGCCAGCGATGGGGCGGAGCGTGATCTGTTGCCCCTCGACGCGCACCATCGTTTCCGGTGACGCGCCCACCAGCGTATGGTCGCCGAGGCGGAGATAGAACATGTAGGGTGACGGGTTGATCATGCGCAGGCTGCGATAGAGGTTGAACGGATGCGCCGGGAGCGGCGCCTCGAAGCGCTGCGACGGCACTACCTGGATGATGTCCCCGGCAGCGATATATTCCTTGGCGGCATCCACCATCGCCATATAGCCTTCGCGCGTTTCGTTTGACGTGATGCACAAATCGGCGGAGGCCGCTGGTGCCGGCGCTTCGAGGCTCGGTGCTACGGCAACCCCATGCAGTCGTTCGACGACCCGGTCGATCTTAATTTGCGCACTCGCATAGGCGCTCCGTGTCGAGGTAAACTCCGTGACCGGCACGCTTGCAATTATTTTTAGTGTCTGGCGCACATTGTCGAACACCAGCACGGTATCGCTGAACATCATATAAAGCTCAGGCACGCCGAGGTCATCGTGCGCGGTCGCCGGAATCCGCGGCTCGAAATGCCGCACGATGTCGTAGGCCAGGAAGCCGACGGCTCCGCCGAAAAAACGCGGCAATTCAGGTAGTTGCGGTGCTCGAAAGGCTTGCACCTGGCGGTGCAACTCTTCGAACGGATCGTCTGCTGTGCGCACCTCGACCGCACGGCCCGGACGAATCAGGTCGAAACGCTTGCCGCGCGCCTTTACCACCAACGCCGGTTCTGTTCCCAAAAAGGTGTAGCGTCCCCATTTTTCTCCGCCACGCACACTCTCGAGAAGGAACGAGTAGTCGCCTCGCGCGACCTTGAGAAACGCCGAGACCGGCGTCTCGAGGTCTGCGGCGATTTCCCGCGCGACCGGAATCAGGTTGAATCCCTTGCCTGCCAGCGCTTCGAATTCCCGTTCTCCCGGCGTCAGCATCGCCATTTTGACCTCCAGAGTTCCTCCCGAATTCTTTCCGCACGCTCGATCATCCAAAAAAGCAAAAGGGCCACAGGACTGGTCGCCTGCGGCCCTTCTGATGGTTCGGTCTTGCGTGACGATTACAAAACCGGAGCGCAGGCGAACGCTTCGACGCGCCAGCGCCAGTTCGCCCAAGCCTTCCGGTTGATGCAATCTGCCATGAAGCTTTACCCTAGCTAGCGATGCGACCCCGTGTCAACGGCGGTTCTTGCTGGAAACCAAGTCGAGTCGCGCCCCATGAGCATGGCGACTAATTCGACGATTGCGCAGTTGATTGCGGCGGCCCCGGAGATTGCGCCGGCGATTCGCCGGTATTCGCCGAAGCCTGCGGCTTTACCGGGTGGCCGCCGCCATAGGTGCTGTTGTACTTTTGGCGCAATTCGACTTCGGCCGCAGCCGCTTCCTCCTGGCTCGTGTACGGTCCGACTTCGATTCGGTACCAGGTCTGTCCCGCGATCTCCGTCGGCACCAGGTGCGCCTGATAGCCCAATTGCTCGAGTCGCTTCATCATCGCGTTACCGCCGTTCAGGTCCATCGCGGCGCGGATCTGGATATTGTACGGCTTATGTCGTCCATTGTGAGGACCGCCCTGATATTCGGTTGCGTCACCGCCTCCCTCAGATGCTTCGTCGCTTGAAGCAGAATTCGAAGGTTCTGCGGCCGGCGACGGCGAGGCAGTCGGCGAGCCGCTTTGCGCGACCGCTTCCCGGCCATCGGAGGATCCTGTACTCACGTCCTCTTCGCCGGCGTCGTTCGCCGTGGCTGCCGGCTCAAGTGCGGGTTTCGCCGTCTCGGACGCTCCGGTCGACGCCGTTGCCATCCCCGCCTCCGCCGGGCTGACGGTCGCAACGTTGGCGTTTTGCGCAGCCGCGGGAGGCGCCTGTACCGGGTACGCGGTTGTGACTTGCTCAGACGTGGTTTGGCTCTGACGGCCTACGTCGTAACCTGCGAGCAATCCAAGTACGAATACGCCGCCCGACAAGAGTGCCAGCCCAATTAGAATTGCAGCTATACCGCCAGATCTGATTTCAAATCGCATCCGCCTGACACCTCACATTCGATCGGGGGCACTCACTCCCAGCAAACCCAGTGCACCCGCAATCGCGTTCTTCAACACCGCCGCCAGAAACAGCCGCGCGAGACTCAGTTCACGCCGTTCCGGGTCGATTATACGATTCGCGGGCTTGTTGTAGTAGCGATGGAAGTCTCCCGCGAGTTCAAGCAGGTAAAAGGGGATCCGATGCGGTTCGAGGGACTCGGTCGCGCTGGCGACCAGCTCGGGAATTCCCGCTGCCTTCTTGGCAAGCGCCAGCTCCTCGTCGCAGAGTAGTGCGAGATCCGGCGCCGCCCCGCCACTCTGTAGCTCGAGGCCGGCCTTGTCCGCTTCGCGAAACACACTGGCCAGTCGTGCGTGTGCATATTGCACGTAAAACACCGGGTTTTCCGGGGCCTGGCGCTTGGCCAGATCGAGGTCGAAGTCGAGATGGCTGTCGTGCTTGCGGAACAGGAAAAAGAAGCGCACGACGTCGGCACCAACCTCCTCGATAAGTTCATCAAGCGTGACGTAGGTCGCCTTGCGCGTTGACATCTTGACCTTCTCGCCCCCGCGGGTCAGCGTCACAAACTGGTAGATGATCGCTCGAATCGGCGAGGTGTCGTAGCCCAGTGCCCGCACCGCCGCGATTACGCCCTCGTGCTCCGCTATATGATCGGCGCCGAAGACGTCGATTATTAAGTCGAAGCCCCGCTTGAGCTTGTCGATATGGTACGCAATATCCGGCGAGCGATAAGTCGGCTCGCCGCTCGATCGAATCAAAACCACGTCTTTTTCGTTGGGGAGTTTGAGTTCTTTGCCTCGGAGCCACACCGCGCCGTCATATTCCGCGACGAAACCACGCTCGCGCAATCCCTTGATTGCTGCATCGACCCGTCCGTCGCGCATCAACTCGAGTTCGTTGGTGTAGACGTCGAAGCGGATTCCCAGCCGCTCACAGGTCTTTCTGATACCACCGAATATCGCCTGTACAGCGGCATCGACGAAGACTCTTGGGTCGGCCTCATCCGCGAGCTTCTCGCCGGCCCTGTCTTTCAGACCGCGCGCGATTTCGGCGATATATTCTCCTTCGTAACCGTCTTCAGGGAGCTGCGCCTCGCGCCCAAGTTCCTGCAGGTAGCGCACCCGGACCGACTCCCCAAGCAGCTTCATCTGTCGCCCGCCGTCGTTGAAATAATATTCGCGCGTGACGCTGAATCCGGTCGCTTCATACAACCGCGCGATCGTATCGCCCAGCACCGCATTGCGTCCGTGACCAACGGTCAGCGGCCCGGTCGGATTAGCGGAAAGAAACTCGACCTGGACCTTCCTTCCTCGGCCTATTTGTGGTCGCACGTGATCCGTGCCAAGCTCCGCCACGCGCCGCAGCTCGTTATGCCAATACGTCGGCGCCATCCGGAAGTTGATGAACCCCGGACCCGCGACCGTGACCTCCTCGACTTCCGAAGGGAGTTCGAGATGTTCTTTTATCGTAGTTGCGATCGCCCGCGGCGGCTTGCCCTCGGCCTTTGCCAGTGTCAGCGCAACATTACTCGCTATATCGCCGTGCGCGGGATCCTTGGGCGCTTCGACCGCAATCGCAGCGCCGGCGGAGACGAGTTTGCCCGCGGCATGCGCACGCGCGATCGCATTGTTCAGGAGAGAAACGATCAGTTCCTTCATCTCGAGATGGTTAATCGTGCCAGATACCAGGCACGCGGGGTAGTAGCCTGCCGCACTGTTTGCCCACTGCCCAGAGCAGGCACTTCGTGGTAAACGTAGCCGCCTTGGTCCCCCTCAAATTATTCCGCGGGGTGATAGCGATGGAACTTGGACTCGAGCGCAAGGTCGCGATCGTAACCGGTGGCAGTAAGGGCATCGGCCGGGCAACCGCGCTGGGCCTGCTCAACGAGGGCGCATCGGTCCTGGTATGCGCCCGCGGCCGGGCGGCGCTCGACGAGACGGTCACGGCGGCCGGCGATGGCGCGCGCGATCGCATAGACGCTCTCGCCGCCGACCTGACCGATCCCGTGGCCATCAAAAGCGTGGTCGCGAGCTGCATAGATCGCTTCGGCCAAATCGATATTCTGGTGAACAACGCCGGCAGCGCACGCACTGGCGAATTTCTTAACTTGAGCGACAACGCATGGCTTGAGGACTGGACCCTCAAGTTCTTTGGCTATGTGCGCATGGCGCGCGAAGTGCTGCCGCACATGCAACGGCGGCGAACCGGCGTGATCGTCAACATAATCGGCGCCGCTGCCCTCAATCCGCGCGGGAGTTACACGATCGGCGGCGCCGCCAACGCTGCGCTCAATCATTTCACCAAGGCTCTCGCTGACGAGAGCGCACAATCGGGCGTGCGCGTGGTCGGGATTAACCCGGGTCCGATCCTCACGGAACGGCTGCTTAAGATGCGCGCCGGGCTCGCGCCGTCCAGCAAAGATCAGCCCGACGACGAGGCCTTGCGCCGGATGACCCCGTTGGGCCGTGTCGGCAAGGCCGAGGAAGT
Organism: Candidatus Binataceae bacterium; assembly: GCA_030042765.1. Taxonomy (GTDB): domain Bacteria; phylum Desulfobacterota; class Binatia; order Binatales; family Binataceae; genus JASHZA01. The sequence goes on from JASHZA010000419.1 coordinate 5,161, forward strand.
CGCCGACCTTGTCCTTTTTCTCGCCTCGGCCCGGGCCGCGTTCATCCACGGCGCAAACATCACCATCGACGGCGGAACGACCAGGGGCCTGATGGGTTAGCCGGGCGCCCGTCAGAGCCGGTTCAGCGCTTGAACCATTCGGCGGCGCGCGCCAGAGTCGGGTAGCCCGATCCAATCTGGATCAGGACTCCGTGGCTCGAACGCGGTGAGATAAAAGCTTCGTACGAGTCAGCCGCAAACTCGCGCTCGTCGACGACCTTGACCCCCGCGCTCTTCATTTCCGCAATCTTGTCTTTCGAGTTGGGTACCTCGATGGTCAGGTGATGCACGCCTTCGCCGCGCTTTTCGAGAAATCCGTGCAGAAACGATTTCTTCCCCAGCGGCTCGAGCAATTCGATCGTCAGCCCGTTGAAGTCGAATTCCACAATCTTGTATCCGGCTTCGGGATTGTTGTGCTCATAGAGAAAGCGCGCACCCAGGATCTCTTCAAAAAACTTCCGCG
>JASHZA010000420.1 GCA_030042765.1 Candidatus Binataceae bacterium
AAGTCCCTATGGCTTCCAATGCACAGTCACTGCGGGAGTAGTCAGCGCGCTGGGCCGTTCGCTAAGGTCGCAATCCGGACGCTTAATCGACGACGTGATTCAGACGGACGCCGCCCTTAACCCGGGGAATTCCGGCGGGCCGCTGGTGAACTCGCGCGGCGAAGTGATCGGCGTGAACACGGCGGTTATTTTGCCCGCCCAAGGAATCTGTTTCGCGATCGGGGTTAATACTGCGCAGTATGTAGCCGCACGTCTGATCCGCGACGGTCGGATCGTGCGCGCCTACATCGGAGTAGCCGGGATGACCGTGCCTTTGCAGCGGCGGCTTGTGCGCTTCTATCGCCTGGCGGCGGAAACGGGAGTGATGGTGGCCTCGATCGAGCCCGGCAGCCCTGCTGAAAGGGCGGGACTCAAAGAGCGCGACATCATCGTCGCCTACGGAGCGCATTCAGTCGGCGGCATCGACGATTTGCATCGCATTTTGTCCGAAGAGGAGATCGGCCAGAGCGTTAAGCTCACCGCGGTCAGAGGGGCCGATCAGCTGGCACTGCAGATCGTTCCCGCAAAATCGAGGTAGTAAAGCAGACGGAAACGACCACGATTCTTATCCAGTCGAATAACCAATAGATAAGCGACGGCGGGCCTACACCCGCCGTCGCTCATTTTCAGGCGTCGTTTCAGGCTGGAGCCTGGTCATAGCTGCGGAGCAGCTTGCCCGGCAGCGCATGGGTGCAGACGTTGTCCTCGAAAGTGATTTGCCCATTAACGATCACGAAGCGATAGCCCTCGCCCTTTTGGACGCGCCGCCAGTCCCCGTCGGGCAGGTCACGCACGGTTTCCATCTCCTTCACACGAAGCTTTTCGAGGTCGTAGACCACGATATCCGCAGGCATCCCTTCACGCAGCCATCCGCGGTCGCGGATTCCAATCGCCCATGCAACCATCGTCGAGAGCCGCCAATGCGCCTCCTCGAGGCTCATGATCTCTCGGTCGCGCACCCAATGGGCGAGAAAGTGGGTAGGGTAACGGCCGAGCGTGAGGAACTTGGTATGGGCGCCACCGTCCGATGAACCAACCAGCGTCAGCGGATGCTTGACGATCTCGGCGACCGCCTCTTCGTTGTTGTTGATGAGCCCCTGCATCGCAAACTCGGTCTTGAGGTCTTCTTCGACTGCGAGGTCGAGTAGCGCGTCGACTGGGTGCTTACCTTGTTCCTGCGCGATTTCGGCGATGGTGCGGCCCTTGAGCGGCCTATTCTTCTCAAGATGAGGGTCGTCGACGAACGTTTCGTTCCAGCGGAACATCGCGACCTGTCCCGCCTCGCCGTCCGCGCGAGCCGGGAGCACTGACCGCGCGCGGTCCATATCGGCCCGCAGTTTCGCACGGCGCCCAGGGTCGGCGAGCTTCGCCTTTCGCTCTTCACGCGTTCCGACCGTCGCTTCGTTCCAAGCCGGTAGATTGTCGAACAGTCCGATGGTTTCGAGCGTGAATTCGAACTCCACCGGCACGCAGATGTTGACCGGCAGAACCACCGCCTCCTTGTAGGCCTTTTCGGCCCATGCAAGTTCATTGCGCCAGTTGTCAGGATGGGTCGGATCGTAGACGATCGCGTTCCAGTTCAGCGGACGGCCACTGGTCTTGGCGAGTTCGAGCAGGAACTCATGCCCGAGCTTTTGGAGCGAGCGCCCCATCGTCCACTCAATCGAGCCACGATTGAATTCCCTCATTACCGACGCCATTTCGAGAAACTCCTCGCGTGGCGCCACATGGGTCGGCAGGTAGCCGCCGTCGTAGTCGCGATTGGCCATGCTGAAGGTCGCCGAGAAGCCGAAACCGCCGGCCTTCAATCCTTCGCGGAGGATATGCTTCATCTGCTGAAGCTGTTCTTCCGTAACCTTGTAATTGGGGTCGCGCGCGGCGTCGTTGCCCAGCACCCATGCGCGCAGCGGCGAGTAGGGCACCAGTGAAGCAGCGTTGACGCCGAGTCCACCGCGATCGAGGCTGTCGAGATACTCGGGAAAAGTCACCCAATCCCAACGCATCCCGGCCTTCATGCACGACAGCGGAATCGATTCCGTGCGCTCCATACGCAACATTGCGCGCTCGCGCTCCTCCGGCTTGACCGGGGCGAAGCCGAAACCACAGTTGCCGATGGCGACCGTGGTCACGCCGTGCCAGCCGGATAGCGTTGCATATGGGTCCCACTTCGTGCCGCCGCTCAGCGCGGCGTCATAATGGGTGTGGATGTCCACGAAGCCCGGCGCAACAATAAGTCCGGTGGCATCGAGGACGCGTTGGGCCGGCTCCTTGAGATTGCCCATCGCGACGATCCGCCCGTGGCGGATCCCAATGTCACCACGGTAGGCCGGTACGCGCATGCCATCGACGATCGTGCCGTTCTTGATTAACAGATCATACTCAGCCATGGCGGGCCATCCTTTCGCTCTGATCGAGCGGTTTCTGTGGGGTGCTGTTTTCACCCTGATTTGCGGTCGGGCAAATTCGCGGCAGGTAAGCCACACTCAATTTCCCGTCCTACTCACGACTCGGTTGCAAGGCCAACAAGTGCAGGGTGGAGGAATGCGAAGAGAGCGATAGAGGTCCTCCCAGCCTTGGCACCGGCCGGACGGGATGTCAAGAAAGCGCAGTGAGTATTTGCCGCGCGTTCATCTCATAAATCATGTCTGCGGAATCGGGATGCGAAAACCCGAATTTGACGCGGGGCCCGGGATTTGCGCGAGCCAGCGATTCAACTCGGAGATCAGGAATTCGAGGCGACGCATCGAGTGCAATTCCGCCAGGATCGTCCGGCGCTGTTCGAACGTCCACGATTCGATTCGCGCGAACTCTCCCTCCTCCAGCCCCGAGCCGAATTGCTCGAGCGGCTTTCTCAAATCATCGGGTAAGTGTGTTCGCGCGATTGCTTGAGCGGCGGGGGAGTTGAGGCTTTCAGTCCCGCTGAAGAAATCGAGCCATGACTCAAGCTGGCGTCGAACTGCATCGAGCACCGCCTCGCGCGCCGACTCCGTCACCGGGTCCAGTTGTGGCATGGAAGCGACGATGCGCCCGGTCGCGATCGAGGCCATCCGGTTCGCGATACGGCGAAGTGTTCCGGCCGCCTCGACGATCGCCCTATGATCAACCGTGCTGGTGCGTCCTTCCATCTGCGCGTCATCCGCGACCTGCAGAATTTCCGCAAGGACCCGCATGGTTTCAGAGTTAGCCTGCTGGATCTCATCCTCAGTGTTCGCAGCTGCACCCCCTGGCACCAGCGTAAGCGTGTCGCGAATTACTCTACTCAGCCTCGGCAACAAGAAATCACCGGCGTATTCCGGCCACAGGATGAAAGCGATGATTGCGACGACAAAGGTGCCCAGCAGAACTCCCCACGTGCGCCAGAGTGGCCCATAGATGTCGAGCGACGGGCTCAAGCCGGCGAACACCAGCGCGAATGTTGTACCGATCTGCTTTCCTGCATATGCCACGCGGCCGCTGGTGAGAGAGGAGTACGCC
>JASHZA010000421.1 GCA_030042765.1 Candidatus Binataceae bacterium
TAGCGGACGGTGACCTGGCTCTTGCCGTCGGGACGGAGAAAGTCGAGCTTTTTCTCCTTGCGCAGGCGGGTGAGATTCTCCATCAGGCGATGGGCCAACTGGATCGGCAGCGGCATCAGCTCAGGAGTTTCGTCGCAGGCGAAACCGAACATCAGGCCCTGGTCGCCCGCACCCTGCTCCTTGAAGAGTCCTTGCCCTTCGGTAACGCCCTGCGAAATATCCGGTGATTGAGGTTCGATGGCGGTTAGTACCGCGCACATATTGCCGTTGAAGCCGACCTCGTCGCTGTCGTAGCCGATATCGACCGCGACCTTCCGCGCAATCTTGATGAAGTCTGGTGAGGCCTTGGAAGTGATCTCGCCGGCCATCACAATAAGCCCGGTCTTGGCGAGCGATTCGAGCGCGACCCGTGAGTTGGGGTCCTCGGCGATGAGCGCGTCGAGAACGGCGTCAGAAATCTGGTCGCACATTTTGTCGGGATGGCCCTCGGAAACTGATTCGGAAGTAAAAAGGAAGTCCTTAAGCGGCATTAACTACGGCTCCTTAGGATTGCACCTGGTGCATTCGGGGCGAATTTCCAACGGACCGCCTTAGAGGTCTCCGTCCTGACAGAGCGCGGACAGTACCGGCCTGGGCCCCGGATGATTGTAACCGTCGGACCTGAAATCCTGGCTGTCTCGATATAATCAAGCAGTATAACACGGTCAAGCGCAGTCCCGCCTGGGCGGCGCACAGTCTCAACCAGCAACCGGTTAAGCTGATTATTCCTCACCGAACCGAGCGTCGAACAGAGCCTTTATCGCAGCCATTGCGGCTGTCGCGTCGGGGCCCACGACCTTCACCTTGAGCTTTGTTCCCAGCCCTGCTCCGAGCATCATGAGACTGGTCACGCTGCGTGCGCTGACCTCCTGCTGGCCGTTCGAAATCGTTACAGATGATTTGAACTTGTTTACCGTCTGAAACAACGTCGAAGCGGCTCTTAGATGGAGCCCGTGCCGATTTTTGACTTCCAGAGTCGCTTCCGCCGCACCCACATATCCACGATAAGTGGTCGGCGACCGCAGGTAAACGGCCTTCAGTGAAGAATCATCTAAACTGACCGGGCTGCTTCTGGAGGTGTGCAGGCGTACCCCTAGGAGCCGTTACGCTGCCCGGAGGGACGCAGGTCACCGCTGTCGGCTTCGCCCAGGATGTCGGCGGTGAACAGTTCGCGCAGGCGCAATTCAATTGCCTTGTCCCGCGTCTCGCCTTCTCGTTGACGCCAACGGCGCAGCGGAATGACAGCCTTGGCCATGTTGCGATGGCCGCCGGCGCTGCCGATCTCGGCAAACAGCCGCTTCGCCATCTCACCGGCGTTGCCGCGCCCGACCCCGTGATTGCGCACGGCGACCACGAGATTGCTCCCGAGTTTGCCGGACACGGCGACCCATTCGACGCCCTCGAACTGGAGGCAGAACTCGGCGACCTGCACGATCAGATCGTCACGTTCGACGCGCCCCAAATGAATAGCGATGAGACCGTCGTGGACCGTCAGCCGGCGCATCGCGCGCGCCAGAACCCGGGCGAAGTTGACGGGGAGCTCGGGCCGGTCGATCTGGCGCAAAAGGTTGTAGTTGGCGAGCGGGTAAAGATGCACGAACGCCTGAACGTCGTTGTCGGTCACGCGCCGCGAAAGCGCGAGGGTGTCGCTCCGAATTCCGTAAAGCAGCGCCGTCGCGAGGCGTTCGCTGATGCGCTCGTCCGCGCTGATGAGATATTCGGTCATGATCGTCGCGGTGGAACCGTATTCGACGCGAATGTCCTCGAACGGCGCGATTCCGGTCTGGTAACCCGGATGATGGTCGATAACGATATCGGCGCGCGGCAGACGCTCACCGAAATAGGGCGGCTCGACATCGACCATCGCGATTTTGTCGTAAGTACGCAGTTCCTCGGTGTCGGCGGGAGCCACTTCGATCTCGAGCAAATGGGTCATCGTGCGGTTTTCGGGACGAGTGACCGGTTTGAACGCGAAGATAGGGGTGGTCAGCTTGTTGCGTCCGAGCAGGGTGCGCAAGGCGATCGCGCTGGCCATCGCGTCTGGATCAGGATCGTCCTGGAGCACGATCCCGATGCGATCGTTTTCGCCGACGAGCGCGCGCAGTTCTTTAATCTTTTGCCTGGTGAAAGGTTGATCCATAGAATCGGACCGTGGACGCGGCCGACGGCCGCAGCTTTGGATCCGAAAGGGCAGCCGGCGCCATGCCGGCTTTACCTTACATGGCTATTTGCCTTGCGACAGTGGGAAGTAAGGAGGACATCTTGCAGATTCCGCTGTAACACAGCGCGATCATGCGAATCAATGCTATTAATCTAACCATCCCGCGAATGCGCGGCGGTTTCGATGGACGAAAGAAAATGTCAAATCTGCCGGCGGCCCGTTACCGACTGGCTGCTCAGACTGACGGTGGAAGATTCGGCCGGCTTGGCCGAAACCGCGTTGGTCTGCGCTAACTGCGGCGTTAAGCTCAGGTTAGCATCGGAAAAGATGAGAGACCTCCAAATCGACCCGTGGATACATGAGGCGGTTGCGCGAGTGTTGAAAGGCAGGGAATAGATCGGAGATGGCATCGGCGCCGCAAAGCGAAACCCGGCTCGACCTTTGGCCCTATGAAGAAGCGCGCAAGCTCGCCGAGCGCGTGCGCAGCTATGAGCCGGAACGCCCGGTCGTCTTCGAAAGCGGCTTCGGCCCCTCCGGCCTGCCCCATCTGGGCACGATGGGAGAAATACTGCGGCCCTCCTACGTCGAGCACGCCCTCAAGGCGATTGGCGACCCGCATCAGACGCGTTTCGTGGTCTTCATCGGCGACATGGACGGCCTGCGCAAGGT
>JASHZA010000422.1 GCA_030042765.1 Candidatus Binataceae bacterium
CGTCAGGGGCGGGGTTTTGATTGATATAATCGCCGGACGCATATCGCTGGGACGGATCATAGGTAGTGACCCATAGGTTGTGGCGAATGAATCCCGCACGTCTAAGCAGACTTGCCCCTTCATGAGCGAACGGCAGAGCGACGTCTGTTCCAGGCATGATTTTGTAGCCGGTCGGCTGATTCACGGAGTTTCGGCGAGATGGATTCACGACCAGCCAGGCGCGCCCGATCGTCGGGTCCGCGTCGCGAGCTGCTTCCAACTGGTTGCTTATGAGCGTGTATCGAGGCCGATACGAACCGCTGTACGGATTGGCGGGCCCGGGCGGATCTGCGATGGTGTCGACTTCGTAGACCGAATTGCCGGGCCCGTCGACATCCATATCAAGTCTGAAATTGAAGTAATGCTGATGAATCGGCGCGTAAAGCTGCGGAGCAACCAACACTCCGTGAGTCGGTTGTAGGCCCGGCGGATAGGCGCCGACCGACAGGCATCCGGTCAGCTTGACCTCAAGCTGTATTTCGCCGCTTTGATACAGATACCAGAAAAACCCGTAATCATAATTCCCGACAGTGGCGAAAAAGGAGATCACCAAACGACGCGAGCGACGAACCTCAGAATGATTGGTACGCCAATCGGTGTGCTTCCACAGTGTCCCGTAATCCTCTTCATGCAGGCAGACGGCGTTCTCGATAGTTTCCACCTCGCCCGCCATGTTGACCATGTGAGCGTCGAGGTAGTGGATCATGCCTACGCAGTCGCATCCTAGCTTGAGACTGTTGGCCATCCGGCCGATACCGTATTCGCCCACGTCGAATGCATTCTTTTTGCTGTGCGTCCTAGTGGGATCGCCGTACGGTACTTGCATCTCGGATAACGACGCCCGGTACAGGATTGGACGAATACCGTCCTGATCCTTGTAAGCGAGTTGATGAAGTACGAGGCCCTCCCGCGATGTAAAGCCGACGCGGAAATGCCATTTCTGCCAGCGCACCTCATAGCCATCCACGGCAAAACTCGGACCCTCGGGCTGCGATATTTCCAGTGGCTTCAAGTCCCGCCGCAGAGGCTCGAGAGCTTCCGCCGTGTACGTGCCGGTGAGAGGAGGGAGCGGCACCTCTACATCGTCGATTACCTCGACCACCTCCATCTTTTCGAGGTCAACGAAGGTAATTAACCCCTCGACCGGACGGCCGTAGCCTACATCGGTATTGCTGCCGCGAATCCAGGTGAGACCCTGAGCAAGCCGGCGGTCAGGAAAGCGCTCATCGCCGTACGCCCCCGCCGACCAGGGATCGACAATGGCTTTATCGAATTCCGTGATGCCCCGGCGGGAAAGCGCCGCACGCCATCGAGGGTCCGCTTTGACCGCATTTTCGCACAGGATGAACTCTTCTACGATAATTCCAGGCTGGACGCCACGGCGCTCTTCACATGAGAGCAGCGTCTCGTCACGCAGGCTAATGATCCCCTCGAGCACACGTCGAGCTGCCAGATCGAGCACAATAATGAAGGCACGCCGGTCGAGAACGTTGCCGGCTCTCATACCTTCCAGGTCGTTCTTGGCGGGTTCGTGCAGGTTGACCGAAACGAAGCGCAATTGGTCACTCGCCGGCCCATAATTGCGCAGGGTGCGGACCGCAACTCTTACCTCGTCTGCGGTCAATGGATCGAGTGGCTGACGGCGGGATCCCTCATCCACCGAATGCGAGTTGTCCATTGTCGATCTCCTGTTGCCGGTCAAAACCGTGATGCTTCAGAGTGGCAAGGATCTGGCTGTTGCCGGTCAATGACACCGCGACTCTAGATCGCGAGCCAGTACCGCGCAAACCTTGCACTGCTCAAGAAGTAGCCTCGCGCGAGGGAGTAGCGCCGCTCCACCTATTCGAATGAAATTCGATGAGACTTGCTACGATGGAAATGGCGGTGGGAAAGCGCTACGAAATGACCAAAGCTCATAGGCGCAAGTTTTGACGGCGGAGCGAAGGCGCGCGATTTGCTCGCGGCCGCGTCCGCCAAGAGGGTGACAGTCTGACGAACTCTACTTCTAACGACTCGTCAACCACGATTCAAAGCAGCATAGAGGAGCCAAGGATGAACTCTCACTGGTCGAATCAATGCGCGATTATTGCGATGTTTGCTTTGCTGTTGTCGTCCCCGGCAGGACTGCATGCGCAGGACACCGGCGGTTCGATGCCTGGCGGGATGCAGCAAGCAGCGGCGGCACTCACAGGCGATCAGCAGTCGGCGGCCAACAGTGCATTGTGCTCTGCAGTCGGGAGTCATTTTCCCAATCCTGCCTCTGCCGGGCCGTCCGCACTCAGCGACCCGGCTGTGATGTCTACCGCCGCTTCATCATTTGCCGGCAGCACGAATCTTCCGCTCCCCAACGCAACTGACATGCTGAAGGGGTATGTGGCGCAACATGCCACGGACATTTTGTCGTCGTGCGCCGTTAGCAATGCCACCGGCGGTATGAAGCTCCCAGGTTCGGGTACCTTGCCTTCGATTCCGAAGATGCCCTGAGTCCTCCGACCGACATGGTCTTGAGGGTTGGTGAAATGTGCAGAAACATCAAAACTCTATTCAACTTCGACCCGCCTGTGACCTCCGCCGAAATCCGAGCGGCTTCTCTCCAGTTCGTCAGAAAGATCAGCGGCTTCAACAGACCCTCGAAGGCAAACGAACCGGTGTTTCAGGCTGCTGTAGACGAAATCACAAACGTCGCCACTCGGCTTATGAGCTCGCTGGAAACGACGGCGGCGCCGAAAAATCGCGAAGAAGAAGCTGCCAAGGCGAAAGCCCGAGCGGCCGAAAGATTCGGTATGTGAACCGTCTTACCTCCAACTGGCCGCATTCAGCGCCTGCCTGGCCACCGGAACAACATCGTGCAAAAGCTGACCATCGGACTGTCACTCTCCTTGAGCGGGGAGTACGCGAGTATGGGGCGACAATCCGAGGCCGCGATGCGGCTGTTTGTTGCCGATACGAACGCGGGCGGGGGAATACGGATCGAGGGAATCCGCCGTGATGTTGCGCTCGAATGCGTGGACGATCAGAGCTGTCGCGAGCGTGCGGTCGAAATCTATCGCGACCTGTGCTTCGGCGGCCGGGCGAACGTTATCTTCGGTCCGTATTCGAGTGCTCTTGCACGCGCCGCCGCTCCGCTTGCGGAAGAAGCCGGAATGGTGATGGTCAACCACGGCGGTGGCGGCGACGATCTCTACGAACGCGGACATCGCACGATCGTGGGCGTTTTGACCCCGGCGAGCGAGTACCTGACGGGTGTCGCTCGGCTGCTCAGTACGCTCAAGCTATGGCGCAAGCGAGTCGCGATAATATGCTCGACGGGTCGCTTCGCGCGCGCCGTTGCCGGTGGATTCGAGCGCGCATGCAGTGATCGGCGAGTGCGGCGCCACGGCGTCCGCGTGCGCCTGAAATACACCGGAGCGTTCGCTCCAGAGCGGACGCCCAATTTGATCATTCGCGAGCTCCGCCGAAATCGCATCAACGCGATAGTGAGCGCCGGCAGCTATGAATACGACATCGCGCTGATGCGGCTTGTGACTTCCGCCCAGCTCAATATTCCCGTGATCGGATGCGTCGCTGCGGGCGTGACCCGATTCCGCGACGACCTGGGCGAGAACGGCGAAGGGATTATCGGGCCGAGCCAGTGGGAGCAGCAGGCCGACATCACCCCTGAAATCGGGCCGTCATCGGCCGAGTTTGTACGCCGGATGCGGGTCCAAGGGCTTAGCACAGACGGTGACGGCGGATGCGACTATCCGGCGGCGCAGGCCTACGCGGCCGGACTCGTTACGCTCGCCGCGATTCGCGCCGCCGATTCACTGGATCAAAAGCGGATTCGAGCGGCGCTCTCCGACCTGCGCACTACGACCTTTTTCGGCGACTTCGCGATCGACGCGGTCACCGGCCGCCAGACCGGACACAAGATGGTGCTGATCCAATGGCACGGCGGGCGCAAGGTGATAATCGGCCCTGCGGCTCCGACCGACTCAGGACATCTGGAACTACCGTCGGGATGGGGGCATATTCTTGCCTCATATCGGTCGCTGCGGCTCACCAGGGGCGAGGAAGAAGCCGACCGCAACAAGGAACACGAGGGAGATGAGCAGGGTTAGTCATCGTTCGGCCCAGGGCGTCGCGGGAATTCGGGTCGGTATCGGCGCCGCGCTCGGCCCTGTTACGGCCCGACGAATCTCCGGCGCCAGAGTGGACAAGGTTGGGTAGGCGGCACTATCAAGGTCGAGTACCCGTCGAGATCAAACAGACCAGGCGGCAGATTCCAGGTATTGGAGCAGGATCATGGACATTGTCGATGCGCAAATCCACGCCAATCATCGAGGTATCGATCAGTCCATCGCGATTATGGATGCGGTGGGGGTCAATGCCGCGGTCATCGATATCTGGCCACCGGAACGGCGCAGACTGCCCAATGGCGTCATGCGGTTTGAATACACGTTCGCCGAGGAA
>JASHZA010000002.1 GCA_030042765.1 Candidatus Binataceae bacterium
GGATGGCCGAACTATTCAGCGATCTTGCTCCGAAGGTCGCCTTCTTCTTCGTCGCATTGTTGTTGATTTTTCTGATGTTTAAGCTGTTCGTCGAGCAATACTCGATCGAGTTTTCCGCTTTCACGAAGGCCGCCGTGGCGGCCTTGATTCTCGGCAAGGTGATCGCGCTTTTGGACTGGGCGCAATCTGGATATAGGTTTGCGAGCCACCGCCGCATCGCTGTGGTCGCCATTAAGACCCTCGTTTACGCGTCGGCTGTCATCGTCCTCGGGATTGGCGACCGCATAGTGAAAGCGGCTCGCACCGAAGGCAGCTTTCGCGAAGGCATCAGCGCGCTCATTGCCAACGCCAATGTGGACCGCTTCCTTGGGCTGGTGATCCTCGTCAGTCTCGTCGTCGGCGCTTACTTGACGATCCAGGAAATCGACCGCGCCATGGGCAAAGGCGCTTTGGTCAAACTGTTTTTCAAAAGACCTCTGAGCGAAGAGCTTTCGTGAAGAAACTGGACTCCTCTGATTCCACTTCCAGATGGTTTTGGCAGGATTCTTCGCGCGGTCGGGCCTCGTCTGCTATGGGGTCACGCCCTTGAAGGTCACGGATAGCGCGTCGGTTTTCAGGTTGAGTGCGCCGGATGTTGTTCCGAAGCCGGAACTAATCGCGCCGCCGGGTGCGATGCCGAATCCGCCCGAGAAATTCGCCGGAGCGTTAGCACTGGTCGGATCGCAGAGAGCGCCCATGATGTTGCTGGTTAGGTCGCCCAAAGGTGTGGTCAGAAAGCCGTTACCGAAGATGGGTGCGCATCCATCCGGTACGGAGGTCGCGGCGCCTAAATCGATGGTGAAGAACAAGTCCGCTGTACCGCGGCCACTGTGGCCGAGAAAGTGCGCCGAAAGGGTCCCGGTGTACTCCTGGCACTCGCAAGTGCCGCTCGGGCACAAACTGTCGTAGCTGTTGGTGCATGCGCCCATGGTCGGGGCGCCGTTCGGCTTCAACTTCATTTGTCCGCCGATGCTGGCCGCATCGGCGCGCCACGCCCACAGCGTAGACACGATGCCTACTATTGCAGCGCATCGCGCCGCCCGAAAACGCCGGCTCCTCTTCATCGCAAACTCCCGTTAGACATTTCTGACTCGCGTTCGCCTATAGAACAGATCGCGCTTCCCCGCAAGTTCGACAAACGCCGGCCTTGTTTTGACAGGAAAATCAATTTCGGAGTAAACGCTTTTTGAGAAGTGCGGGTAACGCAACGACATTTTGCGCGATTTGCGCAAAAGGAGGCGCCGTTTATGAAATTCGGTTTGCTCTACGAGATGGAGACGCCGCGGCCGTGGCACGCGCTGAGCGAGTACAACACCTACTGGGAGGCGCTTGCGCAGATCGAATTGGCCGATCGGATCGGACTCGATTACGTTTGGGAAGTCGAGCACCATTTCCTCGAGGAATATTCCCATAGCCCGGCGCCGGAGGTCTTTTACGGTGCGGTCAGCCAGCGCACAAGGAACATCCGCATCGCCCACGGAGTACGCCTGCTGCCGTTCAACTTCAACAACCCGATCAAGGTCGCGGAGCAGGCGGCCGTGCTCGACATCATGAGCAACGGCCGGATGGAGCTTGGCACCGGCCGTTCGACCACCGCTCAGGAGCTGGACGGCTTCAGCGTGGACTACGATCGCACGCGCGCGGAGGTGCGAGAGGCGCTTGACATTATCGTCAGGGCCTGGACTGAAGAGGTCCTCGAATACGACGGCAAGCTGATCAAGGTGCCGCCTCGGCGGGTGGTGCCGAAGCCTATCCAGAAGCCGCATCCGCCGATGTGGATGGCGTGCACTGCGCCCGAGAGCTACGAGATGGCGGGAGACCGCGGGCTCGGCGTCCTCAGCTTCAACTTCAATTGGGAGCAGGTGCAGAAGTCGATGGAAACCCATCGCAAGGCCTGTGCCCATCGCTCCGACCTCGTGCCAAAGGTGCCCAACGAGAATTTTGCCGCTGTCGCTATCTGCACCGTGTGCGAGAACAAGGACGAGGAAGCTGTGGGTTTGGCGGGCGCACGCTGGTTCTTCCAGAACGTGGCGAAGTTGTTCGAGCCGTTGATGGCCAAAAACAAGCTCTACTCGTATGAATACCTGCGCAACCTGTTCGCGATGGATCAAAACCCGGGCGACGCCACCGACGCGCAACTCAAGAACCATGACATGATCGTGGTCGGCGATCCCGATTACGTGGTGCGCAAGCTCGAGCAGTTCCAGAAGGCTGGAGTCGACCAGGTGATTTTCTTCAAGCAGTCGGGGCGCATCCCGCATCAAACGATCATGCGGTCGCTGCGGCTAATCGGCAAACACGTGCTGCCCCACTTCAATCCGCATCGGTCCGTCCCTAGTGAGGGACTCGCGCTAGCCGCGGCAGGAAGCTAGGGAGGGGCGGGGGACTATCTCAAAGGCCCTGTCGCACCGGCTCACGTGAGCCGGTGCGACAATGATCGCTTGCGCGCGCGGTGTCCGAACGGACACCGCGCGCGCTCCTACCTCATCAGGGGTATCACCATTTCGGCGAAGTCCCGATAGACCTTCCGCTGCGTGTCGGCCGCGACAAGGATGCTTATCCCGCTTACCCCGTTGCGCTCCATCTCGCGTAGTTGATGCGCGATCTCTTCCGGTGTGCCGACGATCGAACTGGCCCGGATTCCGTCCGGCGTCACGAACTTTTCCTCGCCGGGCTGCAGGAAGGTGCAATGCCCTTCATGGATTTGACGGAAGCGTTTTTCCTCAGGCAGGCTAAAGCCCGCGACGTGCTCGATGTACTGGCCCCAGATATCGCGGAAGAACGGTGGGATCAGCTCGTCCCGTTTGCCGAGGTCCTTCCAGATTTCATAGTAAAAGTGCAGCAATGCTGCCACTTGCGACCCGACCTCCTGCACCACACGCTCGGAGTTGATTTTTTCGCCCGGACGCAGGACGCATCCGCCGGTAAGCACCGTTGTTACGAACTCGCGCGGAAAGTCCCGGCCGGCCTTTTTCGCTCCGGCCTGGATTTGCGCCACTTTCGGTTTCATCTCCTCCGCGGTGCCGCCGACCGTGATCCAGCCGTCGCCATAGGCGCCGCACGCCTCGCAGGCCTTGGGGCCGTTGGCCGCGATGTAGATTGGGATAGGATTCTCGAGATTGATGAAGTGGCGGTCGCGATGAAGGAACTGAATCTCGCGGGTGCGCCCGCCATATGTGTATTCGACGGCTTCGCCGTTGAGCAGCCCGCGAACGACGCGCAGGTATTCGCGAAATTCCTTGACCGGCATCGGGTCCTGCCCCATCACGCGCATGGCGGTGTGTCCCGTGCCTATCCCGAGAAAGGCGCGGCCCGGCGCGATCTGATTGATGCTCGCGATAGAATGGGCGGTCACCGGAGCGATGCGGGTGCCGGGAATCGCCACGCCGGTGCCGATCTTGATGCGCTTGGTGGCATCGGCCGCCAGCGCCATCGTGGCGTAACAGTCCGACCAGATCATCTGCGAATCGGGCACCCAGGCGCGATCGTAGCCTAGTTCCTCCGCGTAACGAATCAGCTCCCACTTGTCGACGTGGGTGTCGAAGCAAATACCGAATTCCATCGCGACCCTCCCGTTCGGACCCTTCTGCTGGCCGCAAAGATGCCATTTCCCGCGCCCAGGCGCCAATCTCCAGCTCGCGCCGTCAAATCTTTCCTCGTTGAAGTCGGCGCGCGAGGGGTGTATCAACCGTATTTGCAGCTCGAAGCAGTGCAATGGCCGCAAAATCTCGCAGTGCGGGTGGACAATATGGCAGATTCCAACGCTACCAACGGCAATCGGGCCTTTCGCGTCATCGGGACCCGCCCGATAAGGCATGACGGCCTCGATAAGGTAACTGGCCGCGCCAAGTATGGCGCCGACTACGCATTTCCGGGAATGCTGCACGGAAAGGTGCTCCGCAGTACCCACGCCCACGCGATCATCAAATCGATCAAGCTCGAGAGAGCCCTGAAGCTGCCCGGCGTCAAAGCCATTGCTACCTCGGCCGATCTGCCCGAACTACCCGACAAGATCGACGCGTCGGGCGAAATCCCGATCAATTTGTCGCATCTCTCGGCGAACATCCTCGCCCGCGGCAAAGTGCTCTACGACGGACATGCGGTGGCCGTTGTTGCCGCCACCAGCGCGCACATTGCGGAGGAGGCTCTCAGACTTATTGAGGTCGACTACGAGATCCTTTCGCCGGTGATGACGGTCGAGGAAGCGATGAAGCCCGGCGCCCCGATACTCCTGCCCAATCTGCGCAACCCGGAACAGCCCGACAAGCAGAGCAACGTCGCGATGCATATGCAGCTCCCGCGTGGCGACGTTAACGCGGCCTTCAAACAGGCGGACTACGTAGTCGAGCGCGAATTCAAGACCGCGATGGTTCATCAGGGCTACATCGAACCGCACAACGCCGTCGGGATTTACAACGCCGACGGTCACGGCACGATCTACTGCTCGACGCAGGGCACCTTCAACGTGCGCTCCCTGGTCGCGACCGTGTTGGGAATGCACGAAGGGAACATCAGGGTCGTGCCGGCCGAAATCGGTGGTGGTTTCGGCGGCAAGCTGGCGATCTACCTTGAGCCACTCGCTCTTCTGCTTTCGAAAAAGACCGGCTGCCCGGTCAAGTTGGTGATGAGCCGGGCCGAGGTCTTGCGGGCCACCGGACCAACCTCCGGCTCAACTATCCGATGCAAGATGGGCGCAACCAAAGACGGCAAGCTGGTCGCCGCCCAGATCTGGATGGCGTTCGAGGCCGGGGCGTTTCCGGGGTCCCCAGTGGGTGCGGGCGCGATGACGATTATCGCGCCCTACGACATCCCGAACTTTGTGATCGATGCGTACGACGTGGTGGTCAACCGGCCCAAAACCGCAGCCTACCGTGCGCCGGGAGCGACCAACGCCGCGATGGCGTCCGAGACGGTCATCGACGAACTGGCCGAGAAATGTGGCATCGATCCGTGCGAATTCCGTCTGAAGAACGGCGCCAGGGAGGGGACCTCCTCCCCGGCCGGGCCCGCCTACCCGAGAATCGGCTATCTTGAGACCATCGAGGCGATCAAGAACAGCGCTCATTACAAGTCGAAGCTCGAGGGACCAAATCGCGGCCGCGGTGTCGCTTCGGGGTTCTGGTTTAACATCGGCTGGCAGTCGTCCGCAGTCGTCAACCTGCACAGCGACGGTACCGCTAGCTTGGTCATTGG
>JASHZA010000029.1 GCA_030042765.1 Candidatus Binataceae bacterium
CGGCCAGCCGCGCGCCGAGGCAATAGTGCTGGCCGGTGCCGAAGCCCAGCTGGGGCAGCTCCGCGCGGGTCACATCGAAACGAAACGGGTCGGTGAAGATCGCTTCGTCACGATTGGCCGAGACGTACCATAGGATGACCTTGTCGCCGGCCCGGATCTGTTTGCCGCGTAACTCCGTATCAACGATTGCCGTCCGCCGCATATGCATGACGGGACTGACATAGCGGACGATCTCGGCGGCGGCCGACCCAAGGAGAGCGGGATTTTCGACCAGCCGGCGGCGTTCCTCGGGAAACTGGGCGAGCGCGATCACGCCGCCCGACAACGAATTGCGGGTGGTTTCGTTGCCGGCAACCACCAGCAAGATGAACGTCCCAAGATATTGCTCCTTGCTCATCGCCTCACCGTCGATGCGCGAGTGGACCAGCATGCTGATGAGATCGTTGCCTGGACACTCGAGGCGCTCTTCCCAGAGACGTCCCGCGTAGGCGGCCATTTGATTGACATCGTGGGCCATCGCCGTGGGGTCCTTGCGCAACTCGGGATCGTCCTCGGCGATGAGCGAGTTGGACCAGTCGAACAGCTTGACCCGATCCTCCTGTGGGACATCAAGCAGTTCGGCCAGCATTTGGACCGGTAACTCCGCGGCGACCTCGGCCACGAACTCGCACTCGACGCGATTGCCGAGGCGGTCGAGGATATCCGCGACGCGGGCCTCAATCCGCTCTTCGAGTGGCTTGAGGCGCGATGGGCTGAAGGTGGGCGAAAGCATCCGCCGGTAGCGGTTGTGCTCGGGCGGGTCCATGCTAATCATCGGCGCGTCAGTTTCCTCCGCCCCAACGCCGGCGACGCCGACCGCTTGCTCGTCAAACATGCGGTGGCCACCGTGCGCGCGAGCCGAGGAAAACACTGAGGGGTTCTTCGAGATCGCGACGATGTCCTCATATTTGGTGATGCACCAGAAGCCCCGGCCGTCAGACTCGGGGTTCCAGTGGACCGGATCTTCGCGACGCAGCCGGGTGAAAATTTCGTGCGGTACGCCGGAGATGTAGAGGTCGGGATTCTTGAGATCAACCTCGTCGAGCTTCATTTAATCTGAAAAATCCTCCTTGCGCTTGCCTTCAAAGCGAAACTCCGGCGAGACGCTGGAGTGCAACCTTCACGACGCCGAGGGACCTACCTTGTCTTGGGTCATGGTCTCAAAGTCACTCGCGTCGTGGCGCTCGTGTAGCTGATCGGAGGGCTTCCCCCAAGTGCAGTTGACCTTGCGCCCACGCTGCACCGCTGGGCGCTGCGCGATGGCGTCGGTCCATCGCTGGACGTGTTTATAACTTTGAACGTCGAGGAACTCGCCAGCGCCATAGATTGCACCCTTGGCCAGTGCGCCATACCACGGCCACGCCGCCATGTCGGCGATGGAGTAGTTGTCCCCGGCCAGGTACTCGGACTGCGCCAGACGCCGATCGAGGACGTCCATCAGCCGTTTGACCTCCATCGCGAAGCGGTCGATCGCGTATTCGATCTTGATCGTGGCATAAGCATAGAAGTGACCGAATCCGCCGCCGAGGTATGGTGTACTGCCCATTTGCCAGAAAAGCCACGAGAAACACTCGGCACGCGTCTTGGGGTCGTGGGGCAGAAAGGCATCAAACTTTTCTGCGAGGTAGAGCAAGATCGCGCCAGACTCGAAGACGCGAATCGGCTCCGGCCCGCTTCGATCCACCAGCGCGGGGATTTTCGAGTTTGGATTGATCCCGACAAAGCCGCTGCTGAACTGGTCCCCTCGCATGATCTGTATCAGCCACGCGTCGTACTCGGCGCCTTTATGGCCGAGGGCCAGCAGCTCCTCGAGCATAACGGTAATCTTGACTCCGTTGGGCGTACCCAACGAATAGAGCTGAAGCGGATGGCGTCCGACGGGGAGGTCTTTCTCGTGAGTCGGCCCGGCGATTGGTCGGTTGATGTTCGCAAAGTGACCAGTGGCGTTCTTCTTCCAGAACCATACCTTTGGTGGGGTGTAAGCAGATACATCGTTCACGGCGTCTAAGCTCCATATCTTAAATGTTGAAGAACCTCGTCGAAACGACAATCACACTAAGCTCGGTCGCGCCATGCTGTCCATCGAGTTCATGGCGAGCGAATCGACTAGTGGCGGGCCAAGGAACGAAACTCGCGGATGGGCATGATTCTCTAAGATGTCCGGAAGCGGTACGACTGGATGGTGGAGCCGGGGGATTCGACCTCTCGGTACAGCTGAATCACGACCCTTCATGGCTTGCTGACCGCCCACAATGTCGCCCCGAGAGTTCGAATTCAAACCGCTCACCAGCAGGTGTGCGGCGTCCGGCAATTTTCAATGAAATGACAAAATCTCGGTACCGTCGCGCCTAATCGATCGGATTTCGTCTCAGGTCCAGTGTCATTGGAAATAGTGGATTGATTTCCACCGGTTGGGGAGCCATCGGCCCCGGAGTGTGTCCGAAGGGAAAAAATCGCGACGCCCGGCGCGCCTCGGCTTCATTGGCGTTGACGGGAAAGGTCTCATAGTTGCGGCCTCCCGGGTGCGCAACGTGGTAGGTGCATCCACCGATAGAGCGGCCAGTCCACGAATCGTAGAGGTCGAATACGAGCGGTGTGTGAACCGCGATCGTTGGATGAAGGCACGATGGGGGTTGCCATGCGCGATAGCGCACGCCTGCGACCCATTCGCCGCGCACGCCTGTCGATTGCAATGGGAGTCTCCGCCCATTGCACGTTACAAGGTACCGTTCGCTGATGAGACCGTCGACTCTCACTTGCAAACGTTCAACCGACGAGTCGACGAAGCGTGCGGTGCCGCCGCCGGTCGGCTCTTCACCGAGCACATACCATGGCTCCGTCGCCTGCCTCAGTTCGATCTCGACGCCGGCGTAATTCGCCCGACCGAGTACTGGATAACGAAACTGGAAGTGTGGGGCGAACCACTCCCGCTCGAATGAATATCCAGCGCGACGCAGATCCTGGAGCACATCATGAAAATCCACGTCGACGAAATGCGGCAACATGAAGCGATCGTGGAGTTGCGTTCCCCATTCGATTAGCGGTTTCACATATGGCTCGCGCCAAAACCAGGCGACAAGGGCACGCACCAGCAATTGCTGAGTCAAGCTCATCCGCGCGTGCGGTGGCATCTCGAAGCTACGCATTTCGAGCAAACCGAGCCGTCCGGTTGACGAATCGGGCGAGTAGAGCTTGTCGATGCAAAACTCGGCACGGTGAGTATTGCCAGTCAGGTCAACGAGTATGTGCCGAAAGATGCGATCGACCAGCCAAGGCGGACAATAGCTCTCGCCTGGGCTGGGAATCTGCCCGAACGCGATTTCGAGCTCATAGAGACTGTCGGGCCGCCCTTCATCAACTCGTGGAGCTTGACTGGTGGGTCCGATAAACAAGCCCGAGAACAGGTACGACAGAGCGGGATGATTCACCCAATAGCCGAGCATGCTGCGTAAAAGGTCAGGACGCCTTAGGAAGGGGCTATCCCCCGGTGTCGCGGCACCCAGGGAGAAGTGGTTGCCACCTCCGGTTCCCGTGTGGCGACCGTCAAGCATGAATTTTTCCGCACCGAGCCGGCACTGGCGCGCATCCTCATACACGCTCGTGGTTAAATTGACCAGTTCGCTCCAGTTGTTGGCCGGATGAATATTGACTTCGATTACACCGGGATCGGGCGTGACCGCGATGCGATTGAGCCGGTGATCGACCGGTGGAGTATAACCTTCAATTACGACCGGAGTTTTCAGATGCGCCGCCGTGTCCTCCACCGCCGCGAGGAGATCTATGTAGTCTTCGGTGCTTGAAAGCGGGGGCATGAATACGTAAAGGCGCCCATTGCGCGGCTCGACGCAGAGACCGGTGCGCACGACCCACGGTGCGGATTCTCCGGTTTCGGGTCTGCGATCACGTTTACCGCCATCCCGCCGCTGCAGTACGGGATCGGATGGTGAAAGGTGCGGAGGGACCGTCAGCATCTCGTGAATCGCGGTCGGGTCGACGCTGAAGAAACCGGGTGCCTCGGAGGGTTTGACCCACGGCAGACTTGCGAGTGGCAAGCGCAGGCCAGCGGGCGAGTCACCCGCAAGGAGGTAAAGGTGCTGTCCGCGCAGCATCCACATACCGGTCTGCCACTCTGGGCCATCCTTACCCCATCCGCGTTGCAGAGGCAGTACGTAGCCGACCGGTTGGTTCAGCCCACGCTCGAACACGCGGCGGACGCGCTCGCGCTCGGCGGCGTCTTCAAGATGATTGTCGATCGGGTCGACGTTGGTAGGAAGCTGGCGCTCGCGCTGAAGGTAGTAAAGCGGATCCTCAAAGGCCTCGCTAACGTATGTGGGATCGACTCCAAGCCGTGAAGCGAGTGTCGCAGCAAATCGCTGCGCGTCGAGCGGACCAAACGACGAAAAAGCGTCCCCCTGCGCGATCAGCGAGTGGTCGCGCCACAGCGGCACTCCGTCTTTGCGCCAATAGCAAGTGAGAGCCCACCGCGGCAGCGACTCGCCCGGGTACCATTTGCCTTGCCCATAGTGCAGAAGACCACCGGGAGCGAAGCGCCGCTGCAAGCGCAAGATTAGTTGCTCGCCAAGAATCCGCTTGTTGGAACCCAATGCAGCGGTGTTCCACTCGGCACTATCCGTGTCATCGATCGACACCAAGGTCGGTTCGCCACCCATGGTGAGGTGAATTGCGCCGGCGCTAATTTCGGAATCGACCTGGAAACCAAGGGCATCGATACGGCACCACTGCTCTTCCGTGTAGGGTAGAGTCACGCGCGGATCTTCGTGGATCCGTGAAACTGAGATTTCGTGATGAAATTGAACCTGGCACGGCCCGACCGTGCCTGATACCGGCGCGGCCGCCGAGGGCTCCGGGGTTGTCGCCAGAGGAATATGCCCCTCGCCAGCGAACAAGCCAGAGGTTGGATCTAATCCGATCCAACCGGCGCCTGGGAGAAACACTTCAGCCCATGCATGCAGGTCCGTGAAATCCTGCGCCGGGCCTTCAGGACCTTCGAGCGGCTTGACGTCAGGCTTTAGCTGAACCAGGTAACCAGAGACGAAACGCGCCGCAAGACCAAGGTTTCGCAGGATCTGAACCAGCAGCCATGCACTGTCCCTGCATGATCCGCTTTTCAAC
>JASHZA010000030.1 GCA_030042765.1 Candidatus Binataceae bacterium
ACGCTTTTTCCATGGCAAACCTCCCGGTGGTGAGAGTCGCGGCCGTCCGTTCCTTTACTAGCGCCGATGCGCCTTCCCAGCAAGGTGTGCTGGAGACGAGGCCTTGTTGAATAAAATTGTCTCAGCTTAAGTCGCGCTCATTCCTTTGGTAGATTGTGGGAAGCGGAATATCGCGTCACGTCCAGAATGTTACAATCGTTTGCCAAACTCGTCGCGATTCGCGACGAATTGAACCATGTCTTCCTCGAGCGCGCCGAACTGATCGACGGCGCGCTGTGCGCGCTGCTCTCGGCCAGCCACGTGCTCGTGATCGGGCCGCCCGGCACCGCCAAATCGATGCTCGCGGACGAACTATGCCGGCGGATCGAGGGCGCCAACTATTTTCAGTGGCTGCTCACGAAGTTCAGCACGCCCGAGGAGATCTTCGGCGCGGTGAGCCTTAAGGGGCTCGAACAGGACGACTACCGGCGCGTCACCGACAACAAGCTGCCCGAGGCGCACATTGCCTTCCTCGACGAAATTTTCAAAGCCAACTCCTCGATTCTCAACGCGCTGCTGACCCTGATCAACGAGCGCATCTTCCATAATGGGCGCCAGCGCGTGGCCGTGCCATTGGTCACGATGTTCGGAGCGTCCAACGAATTGCCCGACGAGGAGGAACTGACCGCACTGTTCGACCGCTTCATGCTGCGCTTCATGGTCGATTACATCGGAGAGGACTTCCGCTTCCTGAAGATGCTCGAGGGTATGCCGCCCGCAGCGCGCACCGCACTCAGCCTGGCCGAACTGGGTGAACTGCAAGCTCAGGCGGCGGCCGTAAAGGTCCCCGGCGGAATCCTGCGATCGCTCGCGGAGTTACGCCGGAATCTGGCCAGCCAGCAAATAATCGTTTCCGACCGGCGCTGGCGCAATTCGCTCGCAATCCTGCGCGCGCATGCGCTGGTTTTCGGTCGCGAGAGCGCAAGCGAGGAAGACTTGCTGTTTCTCGAACACGTGCTGTGGAAGGATCCAGAGGAACTGCCCAAGGTGCGCGATATTCTGCGCCGCCTGGTCAAGGGGTACGAGGATGAAGCGCGCGAGCTGCTGATCCAGGGGCAAGAGTTGCGCGAATACGCAGAACGCGGATGGGAGAGCGAGGAACTGCGCAAGCGCGCGCTGATCGAAGCCCATACCAAGCTCGCGAATATCCTGGTCAAGTTCGAAACTCTCGTGCATGAAGCATCGGAGAATGGCCGCGATACCGGCGGTATCGAAGCGATGCGCGCGAAGGTAAAGGAAATCCAGCAGGTGATGCTGCGCAGCGCCGTCTGAGCAGCGGAGAGGCGCCTGCCATTCCAGAGATGCCGGCCGAGGAATCCACGCCCGCAATCGTGATCCGCGCGCGCGATTACTCGGAATCGGATCGCATCGTCACGCTGCTTACGCACGATTTCGGCAAACTGAGCGGAATCGCGAAGGGGGCGAAGGCGTCGCGCCGCCGCTTCGAGCGCAAGCTCGAGCCCTTTTCCCAGGTAATACTTTATTTTCGCCGGCGTCCGCAGGGCCAGCTCGTGTTCATCACGCGCGCCGAACGGGGTGAGAATCCGCCGCCCGAGATCGAGGACGATCTCGCCAAAATCGC
The DNA here is from genome assembly GCA_030042765.1 of Candidatus Binataceae bacterium. GTDB lineage: Bacteria > Desulfobacterota > Binatia > Binatales > Binataceae > JASHZA01. The sequence goes on from JASHZA010000030.1 coordinate 1,622, forward strand.
CCTCGGCAGCTACATGCTGGAGCTCGCCGACGCGCTGACGACCGAGGAAGGCGAAGCTGTCGAGGCCTATCGCGTACTGGCAAACGCGCTCGACGCGTTGGGGCGCGGGGCCGCGACCATCGCGTTGCGCCAGGCGTACGAGCTAAGGATGCTCGCGGCGGGGGGCTTCGGACTTGAATTCGCCAGCTGCCGCGTGTGCGGAACTGTAGCGCAAGCGGAAGATGGAGTGGTCTATTTCGTGGTCTCGCGCGGCGGGATCGTGTGCGCGCGCTGCCGCGCCAACGCGCCGGAGGGGGCGGTGCGGCTTGCGGCGGCCAGCGCGGCAGCGCTGGCGCGACTGGGCAGTACGTCATTCGGTGAGGCGACGGTGCTTCCTCACGGCGGTGCCGACGGTGCGCTGGCGATCGCGCGATTCCTCGCGTCGATAATCGATCGGAAGCTTCGTTCGGTCGAATTCCTCGACTCGCTTCTGTAATCTCGATCGCTTTTCGCGCGGTCGTGGTGCGACGGAAGTTAAAGTCGTGGCAACGGCGGCATCATACGGGCGTAACCTTGCTCAGTAACAATAGCGTTCATTCGCGTCCGTGTGCGACACGGTGCGGGTAATCGAAGAAAGCCCAGGCGGTCGACCTCTTGGAAGGTTTGCGCGACAAAAGCGGCCGGACAATACGCAGAACGCAATGCCGATGCGTCGGCTGCGGAGCGTCGTTCTCTTCGCTCAACGCGATGTCCTCATCGATGGGGCTTTGCCCGCAGTGTCAAGCGAAGTCACCCGGGTACTGGCGTACGGTCTATGACCGCGAGCGCCAGATCGGTCAGATCCCGCCAAATCTAGCGCCCGTCCGCTGACGGTGCTCCCCCGCATCGCCCCCTCGACCGCCTGTGGTCAAGCGCGCGGGCGCTTTTTTGCCAACAACTCCAGGCCGGCGCGGCGGCGAGACGAGAAGCTATTTTGAGTGCTAGCCTTGGACGAGGTGGCGCAAAGCCGTCCCACGGAGGCGAGCCGTGCCAGTAAAGACCATTCGGGCGATCGAAACCAAGCTGATCCATTCGGGGGAGCCGTCGCCGCGGATCGAGGGGGCAGTGAGCATGCCGATTTTCCAGTCGGCGACCTTCGCCTATCGCGGCGAGACCAGTTATCACGACCTGCGGTATATCCGGCTCAACAACACGCCGAATCACGTTGCCTTGCATCAGAAACTAGCGGCGATCGAGGGCGCGGAGGCGGCGTTGGTGGCGGTGAGCGGAATGGCGGCGATCTCGACCACGTTGCTGACGGTGCTGAGCGCAGGCGATCATTTGCTGGCGCAGGACTGTCTGTACGGCGGAACGAACGACTTGCTCACGGGAGAGTTCCCGCGGCTGGGGATCACAGTCGATTTTATCGACGGCACCCAGCCGCAGACGTGGCGGCATCTGCTGCGCCCGAACACGCGTGCGATCTACGTCGAGACGATCAGCAATCCGTTGGTGCAAGTGGCCGACCTGCCGGCGGTGGTGAGCTTCGCGCGCGAGCATGGGCTCGTTTCGATCATCGACAACACCTTCGCGAGTCCGGTGAATTTCCGTCCCGTGGAGAACGGCTTCGACCTTTCGCTGCATAGCTGCACGAAGTACCTGAATGGCCATTCGGATATCGTGGCGGGCGCGGTGATCGGACGGGAGCAACTGATCGAGGCGATCAATCGCTCACTGGGGCATCTTGGCGGATCGCTCGACCCGCACGCCTGCTTCCTGCTCCATCGCGGAATGAAGACGCTGGCCGTGCGTGTGCGCCATCAGAACGAAAGCGCACTTCGCCTGGCGCGTTTCCTGGAGCAGCATCCCAAAGTCGCGGCGGTCCACTATCCGGGCCTCGAGCGTCATCCGCACCATTTGAGGGCGTGCGA
>JASHZA010000031.1 GCA_030042765.1 Candidatus Binataceae bacterium
AGGCCCATTGAATAATTCCCGCGTCCGTCGAAAGCCTTGTCGGCGACGCCGCGAAAGTCGCGTACGCGCGGCAGCGCCACGTTCACCATGCGATCGAAAAATTCGTACATCCGTTCGCGCCGCAGCGTCACCATTACGCCGATTGGCATCCCCTCGCGGAGCTTGAAATTCGAAATCGCCTTGCGCGCGCGCGTCACCACCGGCTTCTGTCCCGTGATCTGGCGCAATTCCTCAGCCGCTGAGTCGAGAATCTTCGCATTCTCGCGCGCCTCGCCAAGTGCCATGTTGATTACGATCTTCTGCAGCCGCGGCACCCGCATCCGGTTTTCGATCTTGAGTTCACGCATCAGCGCTGGCACGATTTCCTGCTCGTAACGGATTCGCAGTCGGGCCGGTAGCTTGGGCTCGGGCTCACGCGGCTTGGCCTCGGCAGCCGGTGCCTGGCCTCCCGCTACCCGGCCTCTTTTACCCGCGCCCTCGCGCGGCTTTTGCCGTGGCTTCTCGCCCTTGTTTTCGTCAGCCATCACTCATTCCCCAGCGGCTCGGCGCAGCGCCGGCAAACCCGGGTGGCGGTACCCGCAGCGACCTTGATCGCAATACGCACCGGCGCATTGCAGCGATCGCACATGACCATCACGTTGGAAACCGCAAGCGGCGCCTCTTTTTCAACGATTCCACCCGGACTTGCTGTGCCGCGCGGCTTCGAGTGGCGTTTAACGATGTTGAGCCGCTCGATAACCACACGTCCGGTGCCGGGAAGCACGCGCAGGACTTTGCCGGTCTTGCCGCGGTCACGACCCTTAATCACCATCACGGTGTCGTTCTTGCGGATTCGGCACCTTGCAATTGCGTTGCCCGTGCCCGCCGCCATCACAGCACCTCCGGCGCGAGCGAAATAATCTTAAGGAAACGCTTTGCGCGGAGCTCGCGCGCAACCGGACCGAAAATACGGGTTCCAATCGGTTCGTGCTGCGCGTCCAGCAGCACTGCCGAATTGTCGTCGAATCGGATATAGCTGCCGTCTTCGCGGCTTACTTCCTTACTCGTGCGAACAATCACCGCGCGCGAGACGTCACCTTTTTTAACTTTGGCGTTGGGAATCGCTTCCTTGATGGCAACCACGATGACGTCACCCACCGTCGCATAACGGCGGCGCGAACCACCGAGCACCTTCACGCACATAACCTTGCGGGCACCCGAATTGTCCGCCACGCTCAGGATCGTCCGCATTTGGACCATCGCATCCGTCCCTTTACCGTACCGCCCGCTTGAGTATCCGGCTGACGCGCCAACGTTTATGCCGCGACAGCGGTCTCGATTCTATAATTATCACCCGATCGCCTTCGCCGCATTGACCCGCTTCGTCGTGTGCCATGAAGCGCGCTCGTTGGTTGACCCGTTTGCCGTAGAGCGGATGCTGAACGAGGCGATCGACCTGGACCATCACCGTCTTGGTCATGCGCGCCGACACCACCGTGCCCTCGCGCCGCTTAACCCGCTGTCGCATCGCTCACCTGCCTGGCCCCGCCTGTAGTCAAGGCTTTCTGCCGGCGCAACGTCATGATACGAGCCAGTTCCTTGCGCGCCTTGCGGTAATTCGAAGGATTATCGAGCTGATTCGTTCGCAACTTCAAGCGTAACTTGAATATTTCTTCGCGTGCCTCACGTTCCTTGACGGTCAGGTCGGCTGCGCTCATCTGTCTCAATTCGTCAAGCTCCAAAGCCTTGGGCCTCCCGCTCGACCACGATGGTCTTGATCGGCAGCTTTTGCGCTGCAAGACGCATCGCCTCGCGCGCAGTGGCGTGATCAACGCCTTCCATTTCGAACAGGATGCGCCCCGGCCGCACGCAGGCTACCCATCCCTCGGGCGACCCCTTGCCCTTGCCCATCCGGGTTTCCGCCGGCTTCTTGGTAAAGGGCTTATCGGGGAAAACCCGGATCCAGACCCGGCCCCCACGTTTGATATGCCGGGTAAGCGCGATTCGGGCCGCCTCGAGCGCGCGAGTATCGATACGTGCAGTTTCAGTGCTCTTCAGCCCAAAGTCACCGAACGCCAATTCCAAGCCGCGCGATTCCGCGCCACGGACCCGTCCCTTTTGAATCTTACGGTATTTTACTTTTTTGGGTGCGAGCATTGCGGCTTAATCCTGTTTCCGACGCACAGCTAGTTCTGCTGGGCTGCCCCTGCGCGCTTGGCCGCCTCTTCCTGACGCGTCAGGATCTCGCCACGGAAGATCCAGACCTTGACGCCGATAACGCCGTAGGTAGTCTTGGCCTCAGCAAAACCATAGGCCACATCCGCTCGCAACGTTTGAAGCGGCACGCGCCCCTCGCGGTACCATTCGCGGCGCGCGATTTCAGCGCCACCGAGCCGTCCCGAGATCTGGACCCTGACTCCCTGCGCTCCCATCCGCATCGCACGCAGAACCGCTTCCTTCATAGCCCTGCGAAACGCGACCCGCCGCTCAAGCTGTAGCGCGATATTTTCGGCGACTAACTGCGGATCAAGATCGGGCCGCCGTACTTCGTGAATGTTGATGAAAGCCTCTTTACCCTTCATCAATTTCTGGATATCGCCCTTCAACTTGTCGATCTCTACACCCTTCTTCCCAATAACGATTCCGGGCCGTGCAGTATGGATATTCACTTTGGCCTTGTTGGCCATCCGTTCGATTTCGATCCGCGAAATTCCCGCATGGTACAGCCGCTTTTTAATAAAATCGCGAAGCTTCAGGTCCTCGTGCAGCAGTGGCGCATAAGTCTGTGCGGCGAACCACTTGGAGTCCCAGCCTTCGATAATGCCGAGGCGTAGCCCGCGCGGATGTGACTTTTGACCCATAATGTCCTTCAGGACGGCCGTTCGTCGACGATGACCGTCACGTGGCTGCTGCGTTTCAAAATCGGTGTCGCGTGCATGTGGGCGCGCTGGAGCGATCGTTTCCAGGTCGGACCGGTGTCCGCCAGCGCGCGCTTGACGAAGAGCCGGTCTTCGTCGACGTTTTGCTGATCGCGCGCATTGGCGATCGCCGCAAGCAGCGTTTTCGACAAAATCTTCGCACCCCTCTTGGGCGTAAACTCGAGTATCGAGAGCGCCTGGTCAACCCGCTTGCCGGCTATCAGCTCGCAAACCAGCCTGAGCTTTTGCGGGGAAATGCGGACGAACCTGGTGCGTGCAACGGCTTCCATCACTCTGGCCCTCTGCGGTCCTTCATGCCGCCGGCGCTTTCGGTGCCGCAGCAGCCGGTGCAGCTGGTGCCGCAGCGGCCTTCACTTCTCCTTTGCGTTCACCTGCATGCCCGTGAAAGGTCCGGGTCGGCGCGAACTCACCGAGCTTGTGCCCTACCATATTCTCCGTGCAGTAGACTGGGATGAACTTGTGCCCGTTATGCACCGCAAAGGTTAGTCCAATCATGTCCGGCACGACCATCGACCGCCGCGACCAGGTCCGGATTATCCGCTTGTCACCGGCCGCCACTGCCGCATCGACCTTCTTTTGCAGGTGGCCATCGACGAAAGGCCCCTTCTTCAATGACCTCATCGCAATCCTTAGCTTCGCTTTCCCCGCGGCCGCCGGCTGACGATATAGCCGTCCGACTGTTTCTTGCCGCGCGTCTTGTAGCCCTTGGTGGGCATCCCCCACGGCGACTGCGGATGGTT
>JASHZA010000032.1 GCA_030042765.1 Candidatus Binataceae bacterium
CGAAGATAAAGGCGCTCGTGATCTCTGACGAGTCATCGTCAAGGTTGGCTAAGGGCTTTGCTCCGGCCGTAACGGCACTGTCATCCCCGCCGTCCCACCGTTCCACGACCTTCGCTACAGCCGGACGGCCGCCGCGCGCACGCTGCAACTTGCTTTGGCAATCCACGCAGAACAGAACGAATGGCAACAGTTTCAGACGCTGCGGCGGAATTTCCTCTCCGCATTCGTCGCAGGTCCCATAGTCACCGCTTCCCAAGCGGTTGAAAGCACCGTCAATCGCGCGCAGTCGCTCCTCGGAGCGTTCGATCAAGCTCGCGTGCAGCTCCGTCTCGGTCTGTGCCCGGGCAATTTCCATATCATCGCCCGGGTCAGTGAGAGCTTCCCCTTCCTGTTCGTATCGCAATTGGCGAACGCGCATCAGCTCTATGTTTCGCAAATGGTTGAGGAGCTCACGCAGAGTTTCCATCCGGTCACGGTTCATCAGGCCTCTCCACGCCACTGACTGGCGGCGGGACGCAACTGCATAGGCCGTGCCGTGCTCGTCTGTCGTTAATTGCTCTTATTTCTTCCTTTTTGGCTCCTGCTACGTGGCAGGACTGCAACAGATGAGGCGGATAAGGGGCCGTGGTGTCTCAATCTGATCGTTGTGAGCTGACGCCGTCAGCGCTACCGGATGGGCAAGACGAAAAGAGACTTAGACGCGCTAGCCGCGCTGGCTCAGCTCCTTGAGCGGGCGCGTGTTGAGCACATCTGACGGCTCGATCCACCCGCGCCGTGCCTGGTTGACGCCGTACTCTAAAGCGGCGAAGTCGCGCGGATGATGCGCGTCGCTTGAGATCACGAGCTTGACGCCGGCACGCTTCGCCGCCATGCACGCAGTGTCAATAAGATCGAGGCGATCAGGTTGTGCGTTAACCTCCAGCGCACATCCTTCCTCGTGTGCGACTCGAAGAACCTCTCGCAGGTCGAAGCCGCTGGCCTCGCGGCGTCCGATTAATCTGCCGCTGGGATGGCCGATTACGTCGACGTTTGGATTGCGAATCGCGCGCACTAGCCGCCTCGTCATTGCGGACGGCTCCTGCTCCAGCTTGGAATGGACCGAAGCGACCACCCAATCGAGTTCCTCCAGGACGCCGTCGGGTAGGTCGAGCGTTCCGTCTTCGAGAATATCGACTTCGATTCCACTCAGCACCTTGATCCCGGAAACCTTCGCGCCGACAGCTTCGATCTCACGCGCCTGCTCGCGCAGACGCCCGGAATCCAGCCCATGCACCATCGCCAGGCGTTGCGAATGGTCGGTGACTGCGAAGTATTCGAGACCGCTTGCTGCGGCCCGACGCGCCATCTCACGGATCGTCGCGCGCCCGTCGCTCCATGTGGAGTGGGTATGCAAATCGCCGCGCAAGTCGGAGCGCTGGAGTAAAGCAGGCAACCGATGATCGAGTGCGGCCTCGACTTCACCTCGATCCTCGCGCAGTTCGGGAGGAACCCAATCCATCCCAAGCGCTTTGTAGATGTCCCGCTCTTCGGCTCCCGCAATCGCTCTCTCGCTGCGAAAGAGCCCGTATTCATTGAGCAACAGTCCATAGGTCTGGGCGATTCGCCGGATGTGCACGGAATGGGCCTTCGAGCCTGTGAAATAGACCAGCGCCGCGCCCCAGCTGGAACAGGGCACCACCCGCAAATCGATTTGCAGCTTGTCGCCGACAACTACGGTCGCCTTGGTGTCGCCGGCGCCAAGCTCGTTGGTGACGCCCGGAAACTTCAGGAAGCGCCGTATCACTGGTTCAGCTTCGCTCGCTGCGACCAGCACGTCCAGGTCACCAACGGTATCGCGCCGGCGGCGAAAACTTCCCGCCACTTCGACCTGCTTTACTTGAGGGCATCCACGCAGATAAGCGACCAGGTTATTCGCGACCAAAGCCGCCTCTGGATACTGCATGCGCTGACCGGCTTCATCTACCGTGTGCGCGAGCGACTTTACGATGCGTTCTTCGAGTTTGGGACCGAACCCGCGAATCGTCCGCAACTGCCCGGCCTCGGCGGCGCGCCTGAGATCCTCGCGATTGCGAATGTGCAGCCGTTCGGCGAGCAATCTGATTCGTTTGGGCCCGAGTCCCCCCACATTTCGCAAATCCAACAAACCGGTAGGGAAACTGCGCTTCAGCTCTGCGCGCATCGGCAGGTCGCCGGTCGCGGCCAAGGTTGCGATCTTGTCCGCTAAATCAGCACCGATCCCGGGAATCTCGTCGAGCTTCTCGCGCGAAAGTGCGGTCACTTGTTCGGGATAGTCACGCACCGTACGTGCCGCGTTACGGTAGGCACGTACACGAAAGAAATTCTCGCCGCCGAGCTCAAGCATGTCGGCGATCTCATCGAAGACGCTTGCGATCTCGTCGTTTCGCATCGTAGGCGCGCGGGTTACAGACGCTACCTGAAGCTGAGCGCCGATCCTGACGCTATCGGGCTCGATTTTCAACCGACGGCGAAAATATCAAAAGACGCGAGATAAAAGACTGCTTGCTAAGGAATTAAGTGTTAAACTTGTCTAAGCTTGGCTTGTTGGCAATTGAACACAGATCATCGAACTCATCATCAACTGACAGTTTCGTTCTGATAACAATGCGCTGACGTGTCTCTGAGAGAAAGGACCCGTCACTGGGGATTTGGAGTTAAAACTACGGTCGAAGTCGCCTAGAGTTTTTCGTAACAGCATTTAGAAACGTCTTGACTCATGTTAGATAAACATTTATTTGTAAACGAGCAAACGAGAGTTAGTAGCACTCTCTAGTACTTGAGGGCATTGTTAAGGCTCAGCTTGAGTTAGCGCGGGGCAAACTTGCACGCGACTAAATAGGGCAGAAAAAGCAAACGGAGGACTCGAAGGATGGAGTTTCTTACCAGGCTGTTCGTAAAGGCGCGTGAATGGCACAAAGGTCAGACGATGACCGAGTACGCGCTGATTCTGGCGGCGGTCGCCGTCGTGGTGTTCGTGACCTACGAGATCTTGGGTCAGGACATCAACGGACTCGTCAAGACCATCGACACCGACCTCGCCAGCTAATCATCGTGCAAACACGGCAGCGGAGGAGCGTTAAGCTCCTCCGCCCGCCGACTTGTCCGGTACTGCCGTCGGTTATCAGTCTCTAGACAAGAACGCCTGCTTTGCGTAATTGCTCGACCTTGTCGCGAGTGTAGCCGAGCAGGGACTTCATAACCTCCTCGGTGTCCGCGCCACGCATCGGGGCGGGGGTGCGCACGCTGCACCGCGTCGCAGACATCTTCCACGGGATACCCGCGTGGACGCGGTCCCCAATCTCAGGATGAGGCAAGCGAACCAGGTAGCCTCGCTCGTTGAGATGCGGATCCTCGGCAAGATCCTTATTGCTCATTGCCGGGAAGGCCGCTACACCTGCGGCCTGAAGCGCCCGCGCGATCTGCCAACGGTCGCGTGCGCGCGTCCACTCCGAGACGATCCGGTCGAGTGTAATTTCGTTCTGCTTGCGTAAAGCAGCGGTGGCGAAACGCGGGTCCTGCGCCAGTTCAGGTTTCTCGATTGCTCGGCACAGTGCCTTCCACTCTTCCTCATTGCCCACGGCAATCGAGACCCACTCGTCGTCGCCGGCGGCGCGATAGCATTCGTTAGGCGCCATTAAAGGATCGTGGTTTCCAGCACGCACGGGCTCGCGCCGATTGATTTCATATTCGAGCAGTCCTTCCGGCATCATTACCAGAGCGGTTTCCAACTGCGACTGATCGATATATTGGCCCTCCCCGGTGAGCGCACGATGGGCCAGCGCCGCCAGCAAAGCGAACGCGCCGAATACGCCCGCGTTGGGGTCGGGGTACGAAATGCCGATTTCTCCAGGTTCGCCACCCTCGTAGCCGGTTCCAAAGAACATCCCGGACGCAGCTGATGCCGGCGGGCCATAGCCGATAAAGCCCTTGAAAGGTCCGGTCTGACCGTAGCCCGACATCGAGATCATGATGAGATCGGGTTTGAACTTGCGCAGCTTGTCATAGCCGAGCCCGAGCTTGTCCATCACGCCCGCGGCGAAATTGTCGGCAACGATGTCGCATTGCTTGACCATTTCCCCCACCAACTCGACCGCCTCCGGACGCGCCAGGTTCATCAGGATCGATTTCTTTCCCTGGTTGTACTGGTTGAAATATCCGGCACGGTTGGGCCCGGGAACGTCGTCGGCAAACGGTGGAAGCAGCCGCGTAGGACAGGCCGGCCGCGCTGTGGTCTCGATACGGATCACCTCCGCTCCGAGGTGGGCCAGTTGCAGGGTGCAGAAGGGGCCGGCCCAGGCCCATGTGAAATCGAGCACTCGGATTCCTGAAAGGGGCAGATCAGCCATCGTTATTCTCTCCTCGAGGTCAGACGATTCTGGATTGGCGCAGAGCCGCGAACTGTTCTCTGCCGACGCCCAGTTCACCGCAGAAGATTTCCTCGCCATGCTCGCCGAGTTGCGGCGCCGGCCGGCGCAGCGTCCACTGAGTATTGCCGTAACGGGAAGGCATGCCCGGCAGCTTCAGCGTGCCCATCCCGGGCTGATCGATTTGAACAAAGAAATTCCGCTCGCGCAGATGCTCGGTTTCGTATAGCTGGCGCATCGTGTTGACCGGCGCAAAGGGAATCCGCCGCCGCTGCGCCTCGCGGTAAAGATCCTGAACTTTCCAGCCGCTCAGCCACTCCGTCATCAAAGCTTTTAGCGCGTCCAGATTCCGGCCGCGTGCGAGACGATCCCCGAACAGCTCATCGTTGGCCCATTCGGGATTTCCCATGAACTCGACCAGACGCTTCCACTGATCTTCCTCGACGGCGAGGACGAAAATCTTGCCGTCGAGACAATCCGCGATGAACCAGGGGCCGAGCGCACGATTACCCAGGCGCGAGGTCACGCGGCCCGCGTAGGTATAATGCATCAGGTTCATCTCGAGCATGGCGGCGACAACTTCCTGCTCTGAGACGTCGATCGCCTGGCCTCGACCGGATTTTAGCCGATGAAAATACGCAGCCAGCGTCGCGATCGCGGCGTGCGCTCCGCCCTGCAGATCGCACTGGCTGCCGAAACACTTGAGTGGGGGCAAATCAGGGTAGGGCGACGCGCCCGGACTCAGGGTGGCCCATCCCGAGGCGTTGCTCGCCGTCAGTTCGTACCCCTTGTAGTTGGCGTAGGGCCCTGTATCACCGAACATCGAGACCGAGGTCACGATTAAGCGCGGATACTTCGCACACAGCGCCGTGCTGTCCAGTCCGCGCGCTGCTCGCTCGGGTGGCGCCACATTATGAATCAGCACGTCGGCCCGCTCGAGCAGGCTCGCCAGCAACTTCTGACCCTCGGGACGGGTGAGGTCGGCGACCACGCCGCGTTTGTTCGTATTCAGATAGACGAAAAGTCCGCTCTTCTCAGGATCGGGCTGATCGTTGGGAAAGGGACCACGGCGCCGCGTAAGGTCGCCGCCCGGCGGTTCGACCTTTACCACCTCCGCACCCAAATCGGCGATCAGTTTGGCGCCGAACGCGGCCGAAATTCCATCACCGCATTCGACAATTTTGATCGCGCCGAATGGCGATCGTGAGTTTGCCTCCACTTGCCTACCCCCTGGATAG
>JASHZA010000033.1 GCA_030042765.1 Candidatus Binataceae bacterium
GGGTAATTGCCGCCGGATGCGAGGAGCCGGAGGTGGCTGCGCGCCTGGGATGGGAGGCTGCGGACACGCTGGATGAGGCGATCGCGATGGCCACTTCCGCGCTGGGACGGTCGGCCACGATCACTTATCTGCACCTGCCTCCGCTGGTCATAGCCGATGTCGAATAGCAATGGAGTCCGTAACGGGACGAGCCGGACTGCGAATGGCGGGATGCCGCCACTCGAGCAGATACTGCGCAAACGGCGCATTCTGATCACTGGTGCGACCGGGTTTCTCGGCAAGGTGCTGCTCTACCTTTTGCTGCGGCACCATCCGGAAATCGAACGCATCTACCTGCTGATTCGCGGCGATCGCAAATCGAGCCTTAACCGCTTTCGGCGGGAAATTCTCGATTCCCCCGCGATGGCGCCGTTGCGCGAGCACCTGGGCAGCCGCTTCGACCGCTACGTCGAAGAGCGTGTCGCCGTGGTGGCCGGCGACATTACCGAACCCGACCTGATAGCCGACGAACAGGACGCGATCGGGCATGGCGCGGTGGACGTGGTGGTCCATTGCGCCGGGCTGGTCAATTTCGAGGCTTCGCTTGAGAAGGCGCTCGCGATCAATACGGTAGGTGTCGGCAATGTTGTCGAGTTCTGCCGCAAGCGCGGCGCCGCACTGGCTCACGTATCGACCTGTTACGCGGCAGGCGCGGCCGACGGCCATCGCTTCGAGGACGATATCCCCACCGACTGGTGCCCTAACGGACGGCGCAATTTCAACCTGCAACGCGAAATTCGCGACGCGCTCGCCGCATGCGATCGGGTCGAGACCGAATCGCGCGACCACTCGCGTCAGGCTGCGCTGCGCACGGCGGCCGAGGACGATCTCGACGGTAACAACGGCGACGGCGAAAGCCATGAGCATCGCCACGAATCGCGGCGCAAGCAGTGGGTCGAGGAGCGGCTCAAGCAAGTCGGGCGCGAACGTGCGCTAAGTTGGGGATGGCCCAACACTTACAGCTATACCAAGAGTCTCGGCGAGCAACTGGTGCTGGCTGCGCGGGATTCGATTGCAGCAACCGTGGTGCGGCCATCGGTGATCGAAAGCGCGCTCCGGGATCCCTTGCCCGGGTGGAACCAGGGAGTAAATACGAGCGCGCCGCTGACGTATCTTTCAGGGCGCGGTTATCGCTTTTATCCGGCACGCGGCGAGCTGGTGCTGGACATCATCCCGGTCGACTTCGCGGCTCATGCGATTATTCCGATCGTATGCGCCCTGCTGCTCAAGCGGCATCAGCCAATTTACCAGCTCTGCACTTCCGACGTGAATCCGCTGCCAATGCGCCGTCTGGTCGAGCTAACCGCACTGAGCAATCGGCGCGAGCATCGCAAGAACCCCGGCGGCCCGATGGGCAAACTGGCACCACACCTGGAGGCCGTGGTCGTCTCCCAGAACACATACGAGCTGGTGAGCCACACGTTGCCCGCCCTGCTCAAACAGTCGGCGGCGCTCGCGAAGACGCTGATGGGCGAGGCGTCGGCGCCGGTGCGCAAGTTCGAACAGCAAGTCGACAAGCTTTACGACAACGCTGAGTTGGCGCGGTCCATGGTGGAAGTATACCGCCCCTATATCCAGGATCTCGTCTACACTTTCCATGGCAAGAATGTCCGCGACCTTTACCGTACACTTGCGCCCGCAGACGCCGAGCGCCATCCGTTCCTTCCCGCCGAGATCGATTGGAATGACTACTGGATAAACGTCCACATGCCCGGGTTGCGACGACACATCTTCCCGCAACTCGAAATGCATACCCGCGGCCGCCCGCGCGCGCTGCTGCGGCATAAGACGCTGACCGAGATGCTCGACCGCGCGGCCGAGCGCTATGGAGCCCGGCCGGCGATCGAGGCACGCAAGCCGTCGGGTCAGCGTGCGTCGCTTACATACCGCGAGTTGCGCGACGCAGCGCACCGGGCGGGGGTCCTGCTGGGCAACCGTGGGATCAAGCCGGGCGACCGGGTGCTGATCGTGAGCGAGAATTCGCCCGATTGGGTCGTCGCGTACTTTGCGATCCTGTACGCAGGCGCAATCGCGGTCCCGCTGGATCATCTGATTGCCCCGGATGAATTGACCACGATCGCCGCGATTGCCGAGCCGCGCGCCGCATTGGTCTCGACCGGATGCGCGAAACGTCTGGGCGCGGCGGTGCGCGCGAGCGCTCCCATGGCGATCGAATTGGGCGAGCTGCAGCGGCCGTTCGTACTGCGGGCCAAGACGGTCTCATTTGTCCCAGAGCGCAAGACGCTTGCCTCGATGGTTTTCACTTCCGGCACCACCGGCGCGCCCAAGGGCGTGATGCTGACGCACGGCAATTTCACGTCGGAAGTGATGATGCTGGGGCGGGTATTCGCGCTCGACGGCAATGACGTCGTGCTGTCATTGCTCCCGCTGCACCATACGTTCGAGTTCACGTGCGGGATGTTGCTGCCGCTGGCGAACGGCGCGCGTATCGTCTATCCGATCGGGGTCGATGCGGCGAGCCTGTCGCGCACGCTGGCCGACGTGCGACCGACAGCGCTGATCGGAGTTCCGGCCCTGTGGGAAGCCGTGCATCGGCGGATTGTAGACGAGGTCGAGGCACGCGGGCCGTTCTTCCAGGCCGCCTTCGGGCAGTTGCGCGATCTGAACCGCCGCCTGGACCACGATTACCACCTCAATCTCGGCAACATCATTTTTCGCCAGGTTCACACCGCCCTTGGCGGCAGGCTCAAGCTTGCCGTAAGCGGCGGGGCCGCACTGCCGCAACGGGTTGCGCAATTCTTCAACGATATCGGGGTCAAGCTGCTCGAAGGCTATGGGCTCACCGAGTCGGCGCCCGTTCTCAGCGTCTCGCGCCCCGAGGAGCCCGTGATACCGGGCTCGGTCGGCGAACCGTTGGGCGGCGTCGAGCTCAAACTGGACACGTCCGATGGCGGCGAAGTCGGCGAGATTATCGCGCGCGGCCCCAACGTGATGGTCGGCTACTACCGCAACCAGGCCGCCACGGACGAAGTGCTCAAGGACGGCTGGCTGCATACGGGCGACCTCGGCCGCTTCGATAGTGAGGGCCGGCTCTACATTGTTGGCCGCGCCAAGGACGTGATCGTCGATTCGGGCGGCAACAACATCTACATCGATGAACTCGAAGAGGCTTACGGTCATTCGCCATACGTCAAGGAACTGGCGGTGGTCGGGCTCAAAGTCGCTCAGGGAGAGCAGGTAGCCGCGCTGGTCGTGCCGCAATACGCCAAGGGCGAAAGCCGGCGCGCGGTCGAGGATCGGCTGCGCGAGCATTTCGAGAAGGTCAGCGGCGGGCTCAATCCGCACAAGCGCATCCGCATCCTGCGCTTCACCGATGCGGAATTGCCGCGTACGCGCACGCGCAAGATCAAACGGAGCGAGGTCGCCGCGATCGTGCGCCGGATGGTAGAAAGCCACGCCGACCAACGCACCACCGTGAGCAGCGAAGTCGAGCCGTGGCTTGCCCAGGCATTGGCCCAGGTGGCGAGCGTCGCGCCCGAAATCACGCCTGCGACGCGGTTAATCGAGGACCTTGGGCTCGATTCGCTTGCGCTCGCGGAGCTTGGCGAGCATATCGCGGTCAAGGCTGGACGCGAGTTAAGCGCCGAGGAACTGTCAAACCTCAGTACCGTCGACGATCTCCAGCGGCTGGTTGGCCAGGGACAGAACCGCCCTCGCCTGCCCTCGTACGCGCGATTCGCGCAGCCCTACACGATAGAGCTGCCGGGCGCGCTCAGACGCATCGGCGAGCGGACGTTTCGACGTTCGCTCGACACGGCCTTCGAGAGGTGGCTCAAACCGCGCGTGCTGGGAAGCGGCAATATTCCGGCGAATCGCAATGTGCTGGTCGTCGCGAATCATGCCAGCCACGTGGATTTTGGCCTGGTGAGCTATGCGCTGGGTGCCATGGGGCGGGAACTGATGGTGTTGGCGGCAAAGGATTATTTCTTCAACACCGGGCTGCGGCGATTCATCGCGACCAATTTCACGCGGCTGATCGCATTCGACCGCGAACGCGCGCAAATCGAATCGCTGGACGAGGCGCTGGCGGAGCTTGGCTCCGGCCGCAGTGTCCTGATGTTTCCGGAAGGTACGAGGTCGCCCGACGGGGCGCTCCACGAATTCAAGAGCGGCGCTGGTTACGTGGCGCTGCACAGCGGATGCGACGTGCTGCCGGTCCACATCACCGGTACTTACGAGGTGCTAGGCAAGGGTCACATGATCCCACGTCGCGCGCCGGTCGAGGTCAGGATCGGACGACCGATCGCGAACGCCGAACTGCGCGCGCTGGCTGAGGATTCCGAAGGGACCGGCGCCTACCGCAAGCTCGCTGACCGCATGCGCGAAGCCGTGATAGCGCTGGTCGAACGCCGGACGCCGGCGCGGCCTCGCCCGCGGCCGGCAGCGGCTCAGGCGGAAGAGAAGGAAACAGAGGCGCAGTCCGTCAGGAAAGCTCGTGCCTCGCGCGCGGACAAACGGGCAAAGGCGTGAATCGCGGGCGAGCGGGGTCTTTTTCGCGCCGAGGAAAGCAGCGAATTCTCGCGGTGATCCTGATTTCGGCGTTCTACTTCGCCGGGCGCCCGGCGTACGCGTGGGATGCGCGAACGCATATGCTGATAGTCCGACTCGCAGTCGGCGCGCTGCCGCCCTCGCCACTCGCCCGGATTATGTCGGCCAACGAGCCGCTGCTCGAACAGGACGCGGTGGCGCCCGATTTCCAGCTGAAGCGTCTTTACGGCCACGCCGAGGAGATCCGCCATTACATCGACCTGGAGTACTTCGGTCCGAATCCATTGGCCGCGCTCGATCCTGACCTTGCGACGATGCGGCGACGCTACGGCGTCCGTACGCTTGATCGCTCGGGGACATTGCCGTGGACGATCACGGAAACCGCGTCCGCTGTCGCGGCGGCATGGCGCCTGGATGACTGCGCGCAGGTGATTCGGCGCTCCGGGTACCTCGCGCATTATGTCGGCGACGCCAGCCAACCCCTGCACTCAACCAGGTATTACGACGGTTATGCGGGCGACGCCGGGGTTCATCGCCGCTTCGAAGCTGCGGTGGACCACGAGGTAGGCGAAATCGAACGGGCAGCGCGCCCACAGGTACGGGCCGCGAAGATCGACTCGGTATGGGCCGTGGAGATTGCCGAAATCGGCCAGGCTAACGCGCTGGTCCAGGAGGTAATCACATCCGATCGAACCGCACGCGCGGAGGCCGCCGGCGACTCGAGGACGTACGACCGAGCACTGATGCGCAGCGAGCGTGCGATGATCGCCGGCCAGATCGCGGCGGCGTCGTCTGCGCTGGCTTCGATTTGGCTCTACGAATGGACGCAGGCAGGGAATCCTGCTGCCTGCCTGGGAGG
>JASHZA010000034.1 GCA_030042765.1 Candidatus Binataceae bacterium
CGAAGCGCTCGATCGCCTCGGCCGCCATGCGATGGTACGACGCAACGACTTCGCGCCATTTCTCGGGATCGAGCTGCGCCGAAAGCGCGGTCGAGCCGACGAGGTCGCAAAACAGGACCGTCAGATGCCGGCGCTCACCCGTGACAGCAGAATGCGCCGAGGATGATTCCTCAGCGAAGGCCCGCGCCGCCGGACCAATTGTCGGAGCACCGCCCGCACCCGTCCCCGCCAGCGCAGTGCCGCATTCGCCGCAGAATTTGAACTGTGGTGGGTTTTCAGCGCCGCACTTGGCGCAGCGATTCGTCAGCGGCGTCCCGCAGTTGCCGCAGAACTTCGTAGCCGCGGGATTCTCCGCTTTGCAGCTCGGGCAACGCATCTCCCCGCTCCCAGGCAGACGGACCTAGCCATCTTCCTACCACGATCTCGCCCACGCTGTTACCCGCGATCAGCTTGGCAGCCTCGAATCAGTTGCGGCGCCTGGGCGCCGGCGGCGGCTCCTCCTCGGGCTCTTCCGCGCCGTTTGGCGGCCCGCCGTTCGCCGCAATCGCCTTGACCGCGAGCTTGGCCCGCAGCTTGCCCTCGATTTCGTCGGCGATTTTCGGATTCGCCTTCAGCAAGTCGCGCGCGTTCTCGCGTCCCTGCCCGATCCGCTCGCCGCCGTACGAATACCACGCGCCGAGCTTCTCGATGATATTGTGGTCGGACGCCATATCGACCAGTTCGCCTTCCTTCGAAATCCCCGAGCCGTACAGGATATCGAACTCGGCCTCGCGGAAGGGCGGCGCGACCTTGTTCTTGACCACCTTGACCTTGGTCCGCGACCCGATCACCTCGTTGCCGCTCTTGATCGTGCCGATCCGGCGTATATCGATGCGCACCGAGGAGTAGAACTTGAGCGCGTTGCCGCCGGTGGTGGTCTCCGGATTCCCGAACATCACCCCGATCTTCATCCGGATCTGGTTGATGAAAATCACCACCGTGCGCGATCGCGCGATAATCGAGGTGAGCTTGCGCAACGCCTGCGACATCAGCCGCGCCTGGAGGCCCATCTGCGGCTCGCCCATTTCGCCCTCGATTTCCGCCCGCGGGACCAGCGCGGCGACCGAATCGATCACCAGCACGTCGATCGCCCCGGATTGCACGAGCGTCTCGGCGATCTCGAGCGCCTGCTCGCCGTTGTCGGGCTGCGAAATCAGCAGGTCCTCGACGTTGACGCCGAGCTTACGCGCGTAGCCGGCGTCGAGCGCATGTTCGGCGTCGATAAAGGCGCCGATACCGCCCAGCTTCTGCGCCTCGGCGATACATTCGAGCGCGAGCGTGGTCTTGCCCGAGGATTCGGGGCCGTAGATCTCGACCACCCGCCCGCGCGGCAGTCCGCCTACGCCCAGCGCGAGGTCGAGCCCCAGCGAACCGGTGGGAATCACCGCGATATCGGACTCGATCGCCTGTTCGCCAAGCTTCATGATCGAGCCCTTGCCAAATTGTTTTTCGATCTGGCTCAAAGCCAGGTCGAGTGCCTTGCTCTTTATATCCTGCGCCATTGACGCCCTCGTGTGGCGGGCTTTGAATCTTGCATCTAAATTTTGCCACAAACAGGGCAGGATAGCGCTATCGCGCCAACGCAGACATCAACAGCTTTTGCGCCCTAAGATACGAGCTCCGGCAGAGTGAACAATTCGATTGGCCGCGCCGAACCGCGCAGCGGATGCCGCCCGACTCGAGCGAGAGAGCTGCTGGACCGGCTAGCCACGTCTTCGGAAATCAGCACCGGATAACCCAGCGATCGGCACAATCCTTCAATCCGGCTCGCCGCGTTGACCGCGGGGCCGATCGCGGTAAAGTCCAGCCGATCGGCCGCTCCGATATTGCCGTACACCACCGCCCCCACATGAAGCCCAACTCCGAACGGCAGCGCCGGCAGGCCGACGCGGATGCGCTCCGCGTCGAGCAGCGCCATCCCCTGCCGCGCCGCCCGTACCGCAGCTATGGCGGCATCGCACGCCGCCCGCTCGCCGCGTATCGCCAACGGAAAGATCGCGAGCAGGCCATCGCCGATAAATTTCAGCACCTCGCCGCCAAAAGGCTGAATCCCGCCGACCAATCGCGCGCAACAATCGTTCAGCGCCGTGATGATCTGATCCGATGAAAGTGCCTCCGATAGCAGCGTGAAGTCGCGCAGGTCGGAAATCCATACTACGGCCTCGATCGTCTCGCCGATTCCCCGGCGTACTGCTCCGCTCAAAACCCTCTCGGCGCTGCGCCGGCCCAGATAGGCCTGTAACAGATTGCGGGTAAGGCCGCGCCCGACAACCACCTGAAGCGGCGCCGACATGACAGCGCTAACCGCGTCCAGATAAGCCCGTTGCTCATTGGCGAAGCCGCCGGCTCGCCCGGTCCGCCACTCGATTTCGTACTCCGTCCCCGGCACTGCGCTCCGAACGGACTTGCCCTCGATGGATGCTGCGCCCGCGGCCATGCCGTGCAGCAGAACTTCTTCGAGCACGCGCCCGTCCTCGCGACTCCAGCGCAGCCGCGTTCGCGCGACCACCGGATCGAGGCTGGTGAGGCTGAGGACCGCGCCCGTTATCGGCACTCCCTCTCCGACGATTCGACTGCACAGTTCGGCGAACAGCGCCCCCGGCCCGGTCATCGAGGCACCCTCGCGCATGAGCCACTGCACCGTCGGGGTTCCAGGCACAATGGCATCCCTGGATGCGTTGCTCGCCATCCCCATCCCGTCTAACCGCCTCGATATCCTGTATCAAGCGGCTGTCTCGGATGACTTGGGAGAGTCCTATCTTGTCACTCGCGGATCGGGTCCCGGATCTTTGCCGCTCGCCGCAATCGCCAACCGTCCAAGGTAGTGATT
>JASHZA010000035.1 GCA_030042765.1 Candidatus Binataceae bacterium
CGAACAGCTCAAAGTCGACATGCCGATCGTCTCTGCGGTGTATCGGCTGCTCTATGAAGCGGCGCCCGCAAACGCTATGGTCGAGGAATTGTTGAGCCGCGAGCTCAAGGCGGAATTTTGATTGAGGCATCGACGGATTAATGGCAAACAAGGGAAACTGCAAGGCCAAGGACTGCACGCGCGAAGTTATCGCAAAGGGCTACTGCCGCAAGCATTACCGGCTCTGGAAACTCGGCGAGATGCCGAAGCCGCGTTATAAGATCTGCACGTTCGAGAAATGCCGCAAGAAGCGCTATCGCGGGAGCCTCTGCGAGGAGCATTTCAAAGCGGCACGCGGGGCAACCGCAGGCGCAGCCGGTGCGACAGCTCCGGCGACTCCAGCCGCCAGCGCCTAGGTTCCGCCTGCTGGCAGTGGAAGCCGGTCAGGCGACCGCGAATTTCCGCTGATGCCCCGTCACGACGGAGGTAACCACGATGGCCAACCTTATCGTCTCAGGCGCGGGTGGCCGGATGGGCCGTCTGCTGGTTTCAATGATCGCTCGCGAAAAGCAGCACTCGCTGGCTGGGGCCATCGAGGCAAAGTCCGCCGGCTTTGCAGGCCAGGATGCGGGCGAGTTGGCGGGCGTAGGCCGGCTGGGTGTCGCGATCATCGACGACTACGCATCGATCGCTCGTCCCAACACCGTAACGCTCGATTTCACCAATGCCGCAGCCTCGCTCGAGCATCTTGAAGTCGCCGCCGCCAAGGGCGCCGCGATCGTAATCGGATCGACCGGATTTACGCCGGAGATGGAAGCGCGCGCAAAGCAGCTCGCGATGCGCACGCGCACGGTGATCGCGCCCAACATGAGCATCGGCATCAACGTCTTAATGAAGATCGCGGCCGAGGTCGCGAAGATACTCGGGAACTTCGACGCCGAGGTGATGGAAATCCATCATCGCACCAAGGTCGACGCGCCCAGCGGTACCGCGCTGGCGCTTGGCCGGACGATAGCCGAAGCACGCAACCTGGACTTTCAGGCCAACGCTGTTTTCGGACGCGAGGGAATCACCGGTGTGCGGCCACCCGAGAAGATCGCGGTGGTGGCGCTGCGAGCCGGCGACGCGGTCGGCGACCACACCGTAATTTTCGGCGGCATCGGAGAGCGGCTCGAACTCACCCACCGGGCGCAGAGCCGCGATGCGCTCGCGAGCGGGGCGTTGCGGGCCGCGGCATGGCTCGAGCATCAGGCGCCGGGCCTCTACTCGATACGCGACGTGCTGGGACTGTGAGTCCATCCGGTTGAAGGAGCGGACCGCGTCTGAGCGTCGGGCGGGGGGTGAAGGATTTCACCCTGCCCAGCAACTCAACCTTACCCTATACTGCTAAAATCCGTGTGCCTGGGAGCTAGGCGTGCGGGTGCGAATGGGCCGCCTCGTCGCGCAGGATACCCCAGCGCTCGGCAATCGCGGGCACGACACGGGGATGGCCGAACTCGTAGTAGGTGATAATTCCCGCCAGCGCGAGCAGGTTGCCGCCGATTATGTTCCACCATCCGAGCTGCTGCAGGGCCGACTGGTCGAGGAAGGTCACCATCGCGATAAAACATAGTTCGAACCAGAGGAACAAGATCAGCACGCCGAACGCCAGCAGCGGCTCCCATTCGGAGGCCGCCATGGTTATTGACGCGGCGATGCCGAACAGGATGAAGGCGAAAAAGTGAAGCCCGGTGTAACCGAGGACCAAGGCGGTGGTGACTGCGAAGTTCTCCGGCTGCGCCATTCCGTTGAAGATGAGCGCGCCCAGCATCGCGGGCGTATGGAACAATTGACCCATTGCGGCGTCGTAGACCATGAACCAGGAGGCGACAATCAAGCCGCCGATGATTCCCGAGATAAAGCCTTCGCGCACCACGCCCATCCAAGGCCCGAGCAGGTTTTCGCCGAGGACGGGCTCACGCCATAAGAAGAAGGCGAGCATCGCGCCCGTGGCCATAAAATTGCCGATGATCACCTTCCACCACGGCATCGCCGCCGCGGCCGCGGGGCCGAGCAGCATGATCACCGAGACAAAAAAGACTTCGAAGCCAACGGTGAAGATGAGAAGTATGCCGAACAGTTCCGAGTGGCGTTCGGACGCGTCGATGAGCAAAGCGCCGAGCGCACCGATCAGCGCAAAAGCCGCGAAGTGCACAAGCGTGTACTCGGCGACCAACTGCCAGCCGGCGGCGGTGATCGGACCGGCGTGAGTGGTTCCATGTAACAAGGCCGCGGCGAGCAGCGCCGGCGTCTCCAATGGTTGTCCGCGGGCAGCGTCGAAGATGAAGAACCAGGCGGCGATTACCGCGCCGCCGATGAGTCCCGCGACCACACCGTCAATGATTATCCGTGCTTTTGACTGGCGCATAAGTTCCTCCACAGGAGAGAAATTTCGTCTTCACTCTTGACGCAGCTCGCGGACTCGCCTGCTCGCTTTTAATGTCAACGCACCTCGCAGACTCGTTTGCTCGCTCCGCGGGGCAAACCCGCCGCGCTAGCGGCGGTGCCCGCGCTACGCTAGCGGACTGGAAGAACCGGCAGGATATTCAGGCAGGTAGATGGATAAAGTTCGCGGTGTTGGTCGACCTCCAGGCGATGTTTGCTATGAGTCCAGCTAATTCTCCATATAAGCTTTTCTGAGCGCCTGAGCAAGCCGGACCGACTTACCTCATTGGCGTTCGCGGTTGGTGCAGTCGTCGTATGAACTTCAAGTCAGAGGCCAGGGTGCGGGTGGGATACCGGAGAGGAATAAGAGCAGAGATCGATCTGGATCTTCCGGTATATGACCGCCGCGGGAAATGAGCGGGCCTTACTTCTGGAAGTATCCAACGGGGCAGTTTGCCTGATATTCCGACTTTCAGCTATTCTGCCACAAGGAGGATGGAAAGCCTGGCCAGCAAAGTCGGCCGGCGCGGCACTGTGGTGCTGCCGGCGAAGCTCCGTCGCCGCCTGGGTATCGAAGAGGGTTCTTTCGTTATCGCCGAAGAGCGCGAGGACGGAATTCTGATTCGCCCGGCGACGGTGCTGCCGGTCGAAATCTACAGCCCTGAACGCCGAGCGGAGTTTATCCTGAACAACGCAGTGAGCGCCGAGGATTATCGCCGGGCACGGACCGAGGTGAAGCGGATGGGCCTCAATCCTGACCGGATCAAGCATCATCGGCCTGCAAGGCGCGGGTAGGGCAAGGCGCCTTCGGCTGGGTTCCTCTTGGACAGGGTCTTCCTCGACGCGAACGTCCTTTATTCCGCTGCCTACCTGGAGCTCACCGGCCTGGCTCGGCTCTGGAGCCTTGACGATGTCCAACTGTTGAGTTCGGCCTACGCGATGGAGGAAGCCAGACGCAACCTGGCTATGGATCGACCCGAGGCTGTGCCCCGGTTCACGCGGCTGCTGGAGTCGGTCTCGACTGTCAACGCGCCGCAGGGTCTTAAATTGCCGGACACGATGCGGCTCGACCCGAAGGATCAGCCGATCCTGTTGGCCGCGATTCATGGGAGGGCTGACTATCTGCTAACCGGCGACGCCAAGGACTTCGAGCATCTTTACGGAAAGCGGATCGCGGGCGTTCTGGTGCTTAGGCCGGCGCAGTATTTCGAGGTCCGGCGGCGGAGGTAAGAGGTCTTCGCCGCTATGATATCAAGCTCATTATGCGGCGGCGCTCGTGGCCCAGCAAGACGCATATCTAGTCGCCCGGGGCGGCCGCGATTCTATATGACAACGCTGTACGGATTTCTTGACGAGAGTGGGGATAAACGGAAGGACGACCGCATCTTCATGTGCGGCTATATCGGTTGGGACGACGCATGGAATAAGTTCTCGCCGTGTTGGGGCCATGAACTACGCATCGCGGAAGTAACAGCTATTCACGCAACGGAATTGTTGTCCCGATCCGGCCGATTCGTCGGATGGTCGGAAGATAAGGCCAACGATCTAGTAGGTCGGCTCATCGATATAATCCGAACCAGTATCCCCGTTGGAATCGGCGTCGGGCTGGATGCGGCGCACTACCGTGGCCTAACGCCAGGGCAGCAGAACGAAATCGGCCAGCCCCAGCTAATCTTGCTCTCCCGCGCCATCAAGGTAATGGCCTCCGTTGTAGAAGAGACGCGTAGGAATGGCGATCAGGTCGAAGGGATCAACATCACATTCGACGATACTCAAGAGGCGGAACACATGCTCAGGACGTGGCTGCGCCTAAAAAGAGACGTGAACCATCAGCACTTACGCGCTTTG
>JASHZA010000036.1 GCA_030042765.1 Candidatus Binataceae bacterium
TGATGCCAATTTCACGTGTGCGCTCGGTTACCGAGACCAGCATGATGTTCATGATGCCGATGCCGCCGACCAGCAAGGATATGGATGCTACCGCTGCGAGTAGCAGCGTCATTACCTGGCTCGCGTTTTCAGAAGCCTGTGCGATCTCGTTAAGGCTGCGGACGGAAAAGTCGTCGTCCTGATTGGGTTGAATCCGATGGCGCCGATGCAAGAGGTCCTGAATCTCGTCCTGTGCCGTGTCCACTATTTTCGGGTCGGTCGCTTTGACATAAATGTTGTTGACGACGCCCGTAATCTGCGGCGGATTCCCAAACGGATTAAGCAGCGCGGTAGCCGCGGCGTATACCTGGTTGGTGGTCGCAACCCCCGAGTACGGGTTCAACACCGGATTGGAGGAACCGTTGCCCGTCGCCGTCGAAACGGTGGCAGACACCTGTGACGTACCTAGCACCTTTCGTTGAGCCGTGTAGAACGGCGTCAGCACCACGTCGTCCTGATCCTGACCGTATGTGGACTGCCCTTTCACCGCCAAGACTCCGACAACTTTCAGCGGGAAATTCTTGACGCGAATCGTGGTGCCGATGGGATTTTCGCCTTCGGCAAAAAGGTTGTTGACCACGGTCTGGCCGAGCAGACATACTGGCGCCGCACCTTGTGTCTCCTCATCGGTGAACGCGCGGCCATCGGCAACGGGCCAGTCGCGAATCGTTAAATATTCTGGGGTCGTGCCGCTGATACTGGTGCTCCAGTTATGGTTGCCATAAACCACCTGCGCGACTTGCCGATCCATGTAACTCACAGCTTCGACACCGTGGACTTCTTTTGCGATCGCCTGGGCATCCCCCACGGTAAGCGTTGATGTACTCCCAAACCCTGCGCGCACGCCGTTCGAGGTCGTTGCGCCCGGCAGAATTACCAGCAGATTGGTCCCCAGGCTTTGTATCTGTTGCTCTACCGAGTAGCGCGCGCCGTCTCCAACGGCGACCATTGCTATAACCGCGGCGACACCGATGAAGATGCCCAACATAGTAAGCGCCGCGCGGAGCTTGTTGCGTTGCAGTGCTCTGGCTGCAGCGGTCAGAGCCATGGCACCAAAGGTCCACCCATTTTCCGCGTGCCGTTCTTGACTCTCCGCGTGGGACTCTTGTTTGCGAAAGTCCACAGATGCTTCAGCGACGCGCGTCCGACCTACGGCGCCGCTGTTGAGCTTGTCGGAAATGACTGCGCCATCGCGGAAAGTAATTACGCGATCGGCATAATCGGCCACATCCGGGTCGTGCGTGACCACGACCACCGTCAACCCGCGCTCCTGGTTGAGTTTCCTGATTGTTTCGAGAATTTCGACGGAATTGGCCGTGTCTAAATTGCCAGTTGGCTCGTCGGCGAGAAGAATTGCAGGTTGGTTTATGAGCGCCCGGGCGATGGCGACGCGCTGCTGCTGTCCACCAGAAAGTTGGCTCGGATGGTTATATTCGCGGCCGGAAAGTCCCAGCATGTGTAAAAGGTCGCGGGCGCGGTTCTCTCCATCGGAAGGCCAACCAGAATAAAAGAGCGGTAATTCGATATTCTCCAGGGCTGTGGTACGCGACAACAGATTGAAGGTTTGGAAGATGAACCCGATCCGACGGCTGCGGATCAAGGCCAGCTCCTCCTCGTCCAGCGATGCGACGTCGACCCCTTCAAGGAGGTAACGGCCACTGGTGGGGCGGTCGAGGCAGCCGATAAGATTCATCAAGGTCGACTTGCCCGAGCCCGAAGCGCCCATAACCGCAACGAATTCGCCGCGCTCGATATCGAAGCTAACACCGCGCAGCGCCTTGATCTGGATCTCTCCTACCCGGTAGGTCTTCTCCAGTTCAAAGATTTGAATGACCTTTTCCATCGAAACCTGAGTCCGAACACCGGCTACATGTGTGGAAGATGCGGCCCTCCTCGCGCAGAAGCAGGACTATTTCTTCCACTGTCGCCGGCGGGCCTGGCCCGGTCGACTATGACGTCGTCGCCCAATTTCAGATCACCGCTCAGCACCGCTACATAGTTGCCATCGTCTAAACCTCTGGTGATTCTGACGGGATGAAGTCTTCCGCCATTCTCGACCCACACGCGGGCTGAATATTCGCTTTGATTACTGCGAACCGAACTTGGCCTGTGGCCGCGCGGCGAGAAGGCCAGCGCTCGTAACGGGACGCGCAACACATCATCGCGCCGTTGGGTAACTATCGTGATGTTGGCAGTCATTCCCGGCAAGAGAAGGAGTTCCGGATTTGAAACGCTCACAACGACATCGTACGTAACCACGTTCTGAACCGTTATTGGCGCTTTTCGCACCTGCGTGACGGTCCCGCTGAAAATCCGTTTGGTATAGGCGTCAACCGTAAAATCGACAGTCTGCCCGTTCCGGATCCCGCCTATGTCAGATTCGCTCACATTAGTGTCGACTTGCATCTTGGTAAGATCCTTGGCCACAAGAAACAACGTCGGGGTCTGATAGCTGGCAGCCACGGTTTGGCCCACGTCGGCGTTGCGCGACACTACCGTTCCATCAACAGGTGAAATTATATTCGTGTAATGCAGGTTCAGTTTAGCCGCTCTCAGACTGGCTTCCTGCTGTTGGATGCTCGCCTCGTCGAGAGCAACCTGCGCCGCCGCCTGCTCAAAAGCGTTGCGTTGACTGTCCAGCTGATCCTGTGAAATCACCGCGTTTCTCAACATCCCCTGGTCGCGCACGTAGGTAATTTTCTGGTAGGCGAGGTTCGCTCGATCCTTCAGCAGTTGGGCCCTAGCATTGCCCAAGGCTGCGCTCACGACATCAACCTGCGCGGCAAACGGTCGGGGGTCGATCTTCGCCATCAATTGCCCCGCTTTAACCGCCGCGTTGAAATCCACATAAATGGCCACGATAGGGCCGGAAACGTAAGTTCCTACCTGCACGACGGTAACCGGGTTAACGGTGCCGGTCGCGGTTACCGCGCGCACAATCGGACCTCTCGTAACTGGCGCAGTAACAAACTCGGAGGGTTCGGACCGACGAGTTGTCCAGTAGATGAAGAATACGACGGCGACGAATATCGCTGCGACCGGTAGCCAGCGCGCTTTGATTCGTGGCGATTTGGATGAGCTCATTTGAGTCTTATTATAGCGAGACACGCAAAGCTGCTTTAATCACCGCTGCTAATCAATTTACACGTAAATGCGTATTTAGACACCCGATCGCCTCGTATGCAGCGCCAGTCCGTCTGACCGGCACGGCAAGGCCGGAAGCATTTTGCTCTGAGTCCACGGTCCGCTGATGAAGCACCGAGTTCCAGCATACGAGGCAGGCGGAAACCCTGATTCGAGCCTCCTCACGCGGGTCTCCAGAGACACCCCCCAACCCCCTCCTCGCTGTCCGATTTGAACGCCCCGATGGGGGGCTACAGACCAGTACCACCAGCATAGCGGCCCTGCGCAGATCACCCCAAACGGCGACGAGATCTCGGCCGGCAAGAAACGGCGGGACTGCATATTTCTGATGAACCGTCCGCCGCTCTTTGCCAGCCGTTGCTCACCAAATCAGCCACCAAGTGGAGAAACCCCATTGCTCAGGTTCACCGGCTAGCCCCTAGGGGCTTGAGGCGCTCCGGGAGCCATTTGGGCTGGGCCTCCTGGTACGTTCCAAGGCCGAAAGTGATGAAACCCCGGCCGCCCGTAGCATCCGCAGCCACTTGGGCCACCACAGGCGAATCCCCACGGCGGCGGACCATAGGAGTGGAACTGACCATAAGGCATTATCGGGCCTCCCTGCCATCCGAGGGAACCCATCGCCACGGGCGGCGGTGGTGGCCGGTGCCGATGATGGTGGCGATGGCCCGCAATGAGAATCGACAGAGCGAGAAAGACCAGCGCAGCGATCAGGCCGCCTCGCCACCAGCGATTCTCCCTCAACACTTCGCGCTCCAGGCGCTCGAGTCGAGGGGCGAGCGGATCCTGACCTTCTTGCTGGCCTCCAGGTTCTTCAGCCACAGACTGCTACCTCCTTGACCTCGCTCAACGGCGATAGCCGCTCGAAGCTGGGGCCTGCCTCCGATCTGACGATTCGCATCAATAGCCGGGAATCTGCCGGCGCAGTCAAACTTAGATCTTAAGACGTGTCGGTCACAAACTTGGTTACGCGTTCTCCATTCACGAGCCTGAATTTCACTCCGGCGCTCGCCATTCCCTGCCAACAGTCTCCGTTCGCGGGTAGGTGCTGGCGCCGCGCGATCCTTTTGCGATTCAATCCGGGGAAGGTACGGCTCCTGGACCGCTTCCAGCTCGAAACCGACTTATCAAAAGGATACCTGTCTCGCGTAGCATCGCCACGATCCTCGTCTTTTACATATACTGTTCGCAGAAATATTAGATCGTGATGTCAGGATAGAATCGGCGCTTCGAGGATGGAGCGCGGGAAGAATCGTCGATCCCTAAGTCATCCGCTGAATGGCGTGCCCGCTGCTATTTCGCATCTGAACAATTTCTGGTCCGGCAGGCTGAAGCAGCGTGCTCTGCTGCGGATTTTCATCCCGCTTATCCTGGCCTCATATTTCGGCAGTCTGACGTTCGCGGTCTGGATGTTTCCCGGTCCCTTCGACTGGCGCACCAAGTCAATGTCGAGACTTCTCTATCCGAGGAACAATCCGCAATTTCACGCAGCAGTATCCCTCGGCGTGGCCGTAACGGGTCTGTTGATGATTCCCTTTGGGGGCTACATCGGAAGGCGTCTGCGGGTCATTTCCCCGCTACCGGCGGAGATCGGCACTCTTGTATTCAATGCGGGAGCTATCAGCTTGGTTCTCGCCGCTGTAATAGTGTCACAGCCCTTCCACGAAGTGTTCGCGCGAGGCGCGGGGATCTGCATTGGCATAGGGATCGTGGCGTTTTACCTGAGCGCTACAAGAGGACTCTCCGTCCCTGCAGACGAAACGCATCCTCGGCTTCGGCTCGTTCTCGCCTGGAGTCTGATCGTTCCACCGGCGCTTCTGGTCCTTATGCTGCGATCCCTGGCAGCCGCTCATTTTCAATGGTCGAATGCGACTTACCGGGTGCTGGAAAATCGATCGTTGTGGCACTTGGGATTCTGGGAATGGATCGGATCGATCGCGGTGTTTCTGTTCCTGCTTGATGCCGCGCTGTTTCTGCCTGAAAACGATTGAGCCGAAGGTTCCGGGAGAATTGGAGGTCTGAGGTGACGCGGCGGCGTGTTATCCTCGGGCCATGAGGCTGCATCTGGTCGACGGGACGTACGAGCTATATCGGGCTCACTATGCGCCGCGCCCCGGTCATCGCACGCCTTCGGGGAAGGATGCGAAGGCGACGGTCGGCATTGTGGAATCACTATTGGCCCTGCTGCATGACCCGGAGGAGAAGGTGACCCATGTTGCGGTGGCCTTCGACAATCCGATCCGATCGTTTCGAAACGATCTGTTTCCGCCATACAAGAACGACGACGGTGTACCAATCGAGTTGCGCGCTCAATTCGACGCAGCGGAAAATGCAGTTCGCGCAATTGGAGTCGCGGTCTGGTCGATGCGCGAGTACGAGGCTGACGATGGTCTTGCCAGCGGGGCACGTCAGTTTCAAGACGAGGTCGAACAGGTACGGATTCTGACGCCAGACAAGGATCTGGGCCAGTGTTTACGAAGCGATAGGGTGGTCCAAGTAGATCGACGGCAGAGGAAAGTGTTGAACGAGGGAGCATTTCGAACTCAACGCGGCTTTGGACCTGAAAGCATGCCAGACTTCCTGGCGCTGACTGGCGACAGCGCCGACGGCATTCCCGGGCTGCCGGGCTTCGGCAAGAAAAGCGCGTCTTTGCTGCTAAGCATCTACGAGCGACTAGAGGGGATTCCCGTCGACCCGTTGCGGTGGAAGGTCAAACCACGTGGTGCGCTTCAGCTCGCGGCCACGCTGGCCGAGCGGCGCGAAGATGCCTTCTTGTACCGCAAGCTGGCCACGCTGGTCGACACGGTTCCGCTGGGGGCCTCGCTCCAGAATTTAGAGTTTCTCGGCGTACCACGCACCCGCTTTGAGCGCTGGTGCGACGAACTCGGCGTCAAAAGGCTGAAAACCGCACCCAGACGATGGCAATGACCGAACGGACCGGTGAGCGCGCTACCTTTCTTGAAGCAACGCTCGAAAGCGACGCCCGTACTCCTCACAGGTCGCGCTCACAACGGTGATGCTCCTAAGCAGAAACCCGTCCCTGATATCCCGCTCAAATTCGTCGAGGAGAGCCTCTGCGCGAGCGGGAATGAGTTGCTCGGCCATGGCGTCTACCTCAACAAGCGTATTACGAACCAGGCGATTCGCTTCTTCAATGTTCCAGCTGTTATCCAATATTGAATTATTTGAGCAGCGTGCCGGGCGTTGAGCAAGCCGGGGGGTCCAGGGAACAGAGCACGTTATACGAAGTGAGCGTTGGCTGTGAACCACGACAGCGGCAGCCAGCATAGGAGAGATCACGACAATGGACTACCGCAAGAGATTCGCTGTCGAGCCCGGCACCAGAGTCCAGCTTGGCAAGATTGACGCCGCATTCAGAGACAAGCACGAATCACATGAGACGGCCATGCCGGAGATTCAGAAACCACTCGAGCGCATGGCCAAGCTACAATATCTGCTGTACGCCGACGGCAATCAGTCGCTGCTGGTTGTCTTGCAAGCGCTCGACGCTGGCGGCAAGGACGGGGTGGTGCGCCACGTGTTTAGCGCCATGAATCCGCAGGGAACGTCGGTCTTTGGATTCAAGCAACCAAGTAGGCTCGAAGCCACCCATGACTTCCTTTGGCGGGCTCACCTGCGCGCGCCGGGCAAAGGCGAAGTTGTCATTTTCAACCGGTCGCACTATGAGGACGTGCTGGTAGTGCGCGTTCACAAGTTAGTCCCGACGGCGGTGTGGTCTAAACGCTACGAGCTGATCAACGACTTCGAGAAGATGCTCGGCCAGAACGGCACGCGCATTCTCAAGTTCTATCTCCATATCACTCGGCAGGAGCAGCTTGCGCGCTTCAAGCAGCGTCTCGATGACCCATTGCGGCACTGGAAGATCAGCGAGACCGACTACTTGGAGCGTGAACTGTGGCCGGACTATATCGAGGCGTTCGAGGACGCAGTGGAAAGGACGAGCACCAAGCACGCTCCGTGGTACGTGATCCCGTCCAACCACAAATGGTTTCGCAATCTGGCCATCTCCGAAATCGTCGCCGACACGCTCGAGGAAATGGACCTGAAGTTGCCGACGACGCGCGTGGACATCGCGGAAATTCGTCGCAAGTATCACCTCGCAGCGGAGCGGCAAGATCAAAAGCTGTCTAAAACCCCGGTAAAAAGGTAGGCACGCGTCCGTGTAGCGTCAGAACCCAGTTTTGGTTGTCGGCGTTCCGGACGCGCCCGGACATCTGCGTAGCAAGCAGCCGAGCGCGATCAAAAGTCGAAGATTTTGCGCATCGTCTCCAGGATTCTGCTCTGCCGCTCCCTGGCCGCCGCGGACGAGCTCGTCGCCGCAGAAACCAGCGCCAGCGTCTCCTCTTCGCGTGCCGCCGCAATTTCCGCGATTCGCACCGCGGTCTCAGGGTGTGCCCTGAACAGATGGCTGAACCCACGCCGGTTAATCTCGAGGACCTCGACGTCCGTATTCGCGCGAACCGTGGTGGTGCGAGCCTCACCCTTGAGCAGTGCGATCTCCCCGAAAAAGCTCTTCTCCGAAAGGTGGTCGATATGGTTGACGACGATCGGCTCCTTTCGGTCCGCACCCTCCTCGATAATGTCGACTGTTCCGCGGCGCAGAATAAAGAAGCTATTACCCGTCTCACCCTGACGGATTAGCACCTCACCGCGCCCAAACTGGCTCACCTTGATAGACGGAAGTACGATGCGCAGATCCTCGTCCGACAGTCCCTTAAACAGATCGACTACGCGAAGATCTTCCATCAATCGAACTTGCGACTCACTGAAGGCGGCGCCGTCACTTCCTTCCGCCTGCGACAGACCCTTGCGCGACGGAAGACCCAACGAGTGCCGCCGGAATGCGTACCACAGGCTACGAATTATTCGCGCCTGCACGCCGTCCTGCAGAGCATAGTCGGCCAGCCAGTACCTGATCCGGTAGCGTAACGACGAGCCGGAGTACTCCCAGGGACTCACCTCTGGCGGCGGTTGCTTCAGGATCTCAGGAATGCCGTCGAGCATTCGTTGAACAATGGCCTCGATCTCGCCGGGTGGTTCCCGGGAATCAAGCTCGACAAAAATCTCGCCGGCGACGCGGCCGCTCGCCGAGTAATTGGTCAGGACGTCTTTCGCGAGTACCCCGCTTGGAATCGTCACGCTCTCGCGCGCGCGTGTCAGTATTCGTGTCGCGCGCCATCCGGTTCCTTGGACCTGCCCTACCTGCGAACCCAATCGGACCCAGTCGCCGGGCCTGAACGGCCTTTGCGACTGAATCAACAACCCGCTGAACAGGTCGCGTTGCTGAAGCGCCGCCCGGGCCAGGGTAAACAGTGCCGGAACCGCAACCAGCCGGCGAAGATCGAAGGTCAGGATAGTCCGCGTGACAATCAGCAGAATTGCGGCGTACAGCAGCGTCAAAGTCAACTCGGTCGCGATCGTCGACACGTGAACCCGCCGCCGCCGAATCAGAAACTCGACGCTTTCGACGCCAAGGCGAACAACCCCGAACCAGAGCAGCACTATCGCCGCAGCGCGGACGTACCGCGCCCATTCCGGAGAACTCGGCCCATGCGGCACCATCAAGTCGAGCGTCAGACCGAAGGCCAACATGATAAAGCCGGCGGGGGTAAACATACGCGTGCGCCGCCGGAAAGCGATGGCAGAGAGTGCGGCCGCCAGTGCCAGCATCCCCTCGATCGCAGGTTCCGCAATCTCGCGCAGCGTCTCAGCGGTCATTTGTTTTCTCGTGCGTTCAACACGCCTAGGTTGAGTCGTACTTCTGCCCAGGAGCCGATTAATGCTGGCAGTTTTTGCCTTGCTCGTGCCTGCTATCCGGCTTGTAACATCCTTGAAACCTTTACACCTTCGTTCATCGAAGAGTGAAGATCATACAGGATTTCCGAGACTTTCGGCCGCAGGCGCGCGGTGGGCCGCGCAGCCCGCATGAATCCTAGACGCGCTCGACTCCCGATAGGCCCTGCCCTAAAGTCTGCGGGCAACCACCAGTTTAAATTCGACACCTCTGCGAGCATTTCAGCCCGCTCACCGAGGCGCAGGCGCTATGCGAACTGAGTCAAGAGACCACAAAGACACGATCAGGCAGTATCTGCGTAACATTCATCGGGAGGTCGACAGCGCTGCGCTATATCGAGCCTTGTCGGTTGAAGAGCGCAGACCCGAAATCGCGCAGGTCTACAAGCGCCTTGCTGCGATCGAGCAAGCCCACAAGGAATTCTGGAAAGAACGGCTTTCGGAGCTTGGACATCCGGTGCCTGACTTTAAGCTGGGGTGGCGGACCAGAACCTTGATCTGGCTTGCCCGCCGCTACGGATCGGATTTTGTGCTTCCGGTCGTGAGCACACGCGAGCACGGTGATGTCCAATATTATGAGGCCCAAACCGCCGCCGACGCCGACGGATTCAACCAAGCCGAGAAGTCCCACGCTCGTATCATCCGAGCGGTCGCGGCTTCCATGCCGAATATGTCAATCGGTCCGCTGGCAAACGCACTACGCGCGTCGGTGCTCGGTGCCAACGACGGGCTCGCATCAAACCTGAGCCTGGTTATGGGAGTAGCCGGGGCACATCTGGCATCCCGCGCAATCCTGGTTACGGGGCTATCGGGTCTGGTCGCAGGAGCCTGCGCGATGGCGATGGGCGAGTGGTTGTCGGTCAGCACGTCTCGGGAGAGCCACGAGACGGGGGTTGATGTTGAAGCCCGGGAACCAGGCGAAATTTCGGAGGAGGAGAGACAGCAGCTGGCCACTATCTATGCCGCCCAAGGCTTAGGGGCGGATGAGGCTCGATCATTGGCCGACCGCTTGACGACCAGGAGAGAAGACTCCGGCGGCTATGCGTGGAATGCCGCCGTGTCGTCTTTTGTGCTGTTTGCGACCGGCGCGCTGTTTCCAGTGGCGCCCTTCTTTTTCCTGTCAGGTTCCAATGCGCTGCTCGCGAGCGTCGCTGTTAGCTCCGCGGTGCTTTTCATGATCGGCGCGGGAGCGACTCTTTTTACCGGGCGCGGCTTGCTTCTCTCCGGAATTCGACAGCTGCTCGTTGGGCTAGCCGCCGCGAGCGTGACCTATACGCTGGGTCACATCATAGGTACGACAATGTCGGGTTAAGCTTCATCTCAAAGGGCGCGCTTGCCGTGCCTTTCCAAAAAATCCGAGGCTCTGAAATTATCAAACTGCGTTTGAAGTTGGCAAGCGGTTCGGGGGAGGCTTGGGGTGCGCTTTCCGAAAAGCCGCTGAATGCTGGGCTTTTGGAAGAAAAATAGCCCACCCAGCTTCGGTTTTTTGAAAGACGAAATGTGTGCTTTTCGCGCAACCGTGGAGAATCTCAGACCGACCCAAGGTTTGAAACTGCTTGCCGTTACTGTGCTACATAGCTAGGCTACAGATGTTATAACTGTTCATACGATGAATGTGAGCAGTCAGATGATACTTGAAAAGCGTAACGAGCCTGTCGATCCAATAGCGGCAATCTCTGTCTTCTATCCGTCATGCAGGGTGGAGAAGTGCCGGAAGCTGAGAATTTTCACGAAAGCTTTTCGAGCGGCCTTCCGGCTCGAGTCGGAAAGATGATCTGATGAGTAGGCGAGAGCAAACGCCGGATATCGGTTCGCGTGCTGCAGTTATTCTCGCTGACGACGAGCGCCGAATCTTCGAACGCGTCGATCAGCTGTTTGCGATCCTGATTCTACTTCAGTGGCTCGGTGCGATAGCGGCGGCCTTATGGATTTCCGCTACCAAGGCAGGGACTGACAACTATTTGGTGACCGCAGTTTTCGAGGGTGCCGCGATCATACTGCTGCCTTTGGTGATGATCTACGTGGCACCCGGCAAGACTATTACCCGTCACGTAGTCGCTGCGGAACAGATGCTGATGTCGGCCCTGCTGATCTATCTGACGGGAGGCCGGGTAGAGACCCGGTTCCATGTCTTTGGTGCTCTTGCTTTTTTGTCATGCTATCGGGATTGGCGGGTGCTGGCGACGGCTTCGATAGTGACCGCCGCGGACCACTTCCTGGGGGGCATTTTCTGGCCCCAAGCGGTCTATGGACTCGCCGCAGTTGAACCGTGGCGATGGCTGGAGCACACCGGCTGGGTCTTGTTCACCGATTTTTTCCTGGTGGTTTCGATCGTACAAAGCCGGCAGCAGATGTCGCAGATTGCGGAACGGCAGGCCAAGCTCGAGAACGTCAACGAAAAGATTGAGCATGAGGTCGTGGAACGCACGGCTCAGGTGCGGGCGGGAGAGGAGATTTTCCGTTCGCTGAGCGCAGCCTCTCCGGTCGGGATTTTCCTGGACTCGTGTGGCGCCTGCGTCTACGCGAACGCGCGGCTGTGCGAGATTTATGACGCTGCCTCGGAGGATCTCATCGGCAAGGGATGGATTCACAATATTCATCCGGAGGACCGCGCGCGGATTGAGAAAGAGGGCCTGGCTGCGCTCCGTGAAGAGCGCGACATTGGACTCGAATATCGGATCGTCACACCCGCGGGCGCAATCCGATGGGTCTCGACTCGAGCCGCACGGCTCCCGGCACTCGAAGGGCAACAATCGGTCTTCGTTGGCACAGTCGACGACATCACCGACCGCAAGCGTTTGGAGGAAGAACTGGCGCAGGGCCGCGATGAGGCCCTGGAGATGGCGCGACTTAAGTCCGAGTTCCTCTCGAACATGAGCCACGAGATTCGCACTCCGCTCAACGGCATTATCGGCATGACGGGATTGCTACTCGACGGCAATCTGAATAACGAACAGCACGAGTTTGCCGAGACCGTACGCACCTCAGGAGACGCGCTGCTGACAATCGTCAATGATATTCTAGATTTTTCCAAGATAGCTGCCGGTAAACTCGTTTTCGAGGAAATCGATTTTGATCTTCTCGCGATTGCGGAATCGACCGTCCAGTTGCTGGCAGAACAGGCTCGCAAAAAGAAGATAGAACTTGCCCTTAGCGTCGACCCTGCGGTTCCGTTGGCGCTGCGCGGCGACCCCGGCCGTCTGCGCCAGGTGCTGACCAATTTGGTCGGCAACGCGATCAAGTTCACGCCCCAGGGTGAGGTCGTACTGAGTATCAGCGCCGAATCAGTCAGTACGGACGAGGCTCAATTGCGCTTCGAGGTGCGCGACACAGGTATCGGGATTGGTCCGGAAGCCCAGCGCCGCCTGTTTCAGCCCTTCTCACAGGCAGACAGCTCGACGAGCCGCAAGTATGGCGGCACTGGCCTGGGTCTGGCGATCTCGATGCAACTGGTCGAAGCGATGCGCAGCAAGATTGGCGTGGAGAGCGAGGTTGGCAAGGGCACCACCTTCCATTTCACTAT
>JASHZA010000037.1 GCA_030042765.1 Candidatus Binataceae bacterium
CACACGAACAGGGAAACGACCAACCCCAATACGTACATCGCGCGCATATTAGTTCCGGTTTTCATCAACAGTCTGCAATGCTATTGCCTTCGACAGTGAGATTCGAGCAGGAAGGATGCCAACCTTCGGCTCATGGAGGAACGGAAATGAAACTCGCAAACAAGGTCGCGCTGATAACCGGCGCCGGATCGGGAATGGGCAAGTCGGCCGCGCTGATCTTTGCCGCGGAAGGCGCGAAAGTCGCCGCGGTCGATATCAACGAAGGACAGGTCAAGGAGACGGCGGCGGAAATCACAAAGAAAGGCGGCAATGCGATCGCGCTTCGCGCTGACGTCTCGAAGAGCGAGGACGTCAAGCGCATGGTCGACGACACGGTCGCGAAGTTCGGCGGACTGAACATCGTGTACAACAACGCCGGAATCGAGGGTGAATCGAATTTCATCTCGAACATGACCGAGGAGCAATTCGACCGGGTAATCGCGATCAACCTGCGCGGAGTGTTCCTTGGGATGAAGTACGCGTTGCCGCACCTGATCAAGGCGGGCGGCGGATCGATCATCAACCAGGCGTCGATCGCGGGACTGATTGCGGTGCGCGGCGGCGCAGGTTACTCGGCGGCGAAGGCCGGCGTGATCGCGCTTACGCGCGTAGGCGCGCTCGAATACGGCCGTTACAATATCCGGGTGAATGCGATTTGTCCGGGCGCGATCGAAACGCCGATGGCGCAGCGGATCCGGCAGGGTCAGCCGCCGAATCCCAAGGCGATCCAGCGCATCTCGGTGCTGGGGCGGATGGCGGAGGCGGAGGAAATCGCGAAGGTGGCGCTCTTCCTGGCCAGCGACGATTCGTCGTTCGCCACCGGCGCTCCGTTTATTATCGACGGAGGGTGGACGATTATGTAGGCGGCCGTCGTTCGATTCGATCGGGCAGAAAAACAAGCGGGGCCGAGAGTACGAACTCCCGGCCCCGTTTTGTCGGAACGCTTGTGGCTCGATCGATTGATCAGGCGGCGCGCGAGCGAATCACCTCGCCCGCGAGCGCGCCGGTCTGCTTGCCGTGCTCGTAGGACATCCGGCCGTTCACGATCGTGTACTCGATACCCTCCGCGGGCATCACGAGGCGCCGTCCGCCGCCGGGCAGGTCGTGCGCCATCGTCGCGCGGCGGGCAGAGTTGACGGTGTTGTAGTCGAAGACCGTGATGTCCGCCTTCCATCCCTGCTTCAACTGTCCGCGCTCGCGGATGCCGAAGAAGTTGGCCGGCTCCGACGTGATGCGTTTGATCGCAAACTCGAGCGTCACGGCTTCGCGCTTGCGCACCCAGTTGCCGAGGAGATAGGTCGCATAGCCCGCGTCGCACAGCATATCGACGTGCGCACCGCCGTCGCTCAGGCCGATCATCGTGCGCGGATCGGTGATGAGCTGCTGGATGCCGTCCTCGTGATACTGCTGCATCGTGTACTGGAGATTAAGGTCGTCTTCCACCGCGAGATCGAGGAAGGTGTCGAGTCCGTCGGCGCCGCGCATCTGGGCGACCTCGTCCACCGTCTTGCCCTCGTACTGCTTGAGTGCCGGGTTCGCCGCTTCGAGAATTTCGACGCGATGCCACTTGCCGGTGAACAGATGCGGCCGCTTGAGGCTCTCGCGGAACTGCCGGCGGAAGTCAGGGTCGGAGTAAATCTTCTTCTGCGCCTCGACCGGCTGATTGAAGACCCGGCCCCATGACTCGTTGTCGGCAAAGGTAAACGGGTTGCGCAAGTCGAGCTGCGATACGAACGGCTTGCACAGCACCTGAGGGATGCCGCCACGGTTGATCAGGGGCTCGCAGCGCTTGAGCGTCTCTAACGCGCGTTCCGGATGGCGCGGCGTCGAAGCCATCGCCAGCCACGTCACCGGCCGTCCGCTCTCGGTCAGAAGCAGGTCGAGCAATTCGTATTCGCCCTCGTCGACGGTTGCGATCTTCTTCGTCAGCGCGACTTCGATCGAGCCCTTGCCAGCCTGCCTGAGCACGTTGGCGTAAGCCTTGAGCTCGTCCTTGCTGGCGAGCCGGCAGGCCAGCGGCGTGCCATGAAAACCGATGTGCTGTTTGAGCGTGGTCGTGGAGAAACCCATCGCGCCGGCAGCCATTGCCTCGCTCAGCAGAGCGGCGATCTGCCTTGTTTCCTCAGGCGTGGCCGCACGATCCATCGATTCTTTGCCCATCACGTAATGGCGGAAAGGCGTAAGCGGGGCGAGGAAGCCGAGATTGATCGCCGACCCGCGCTTCTGAGCGGCATCGAGGAACTCGGGGAAGGTTTCCCATTCCCACGTGATGCCCTTGTTCAACGAGTCGTACGGAATCGCTTCGACGTTGGTCAGATCCCAGGCCGCGATTTCGCGCGATTCGGGTTTGCACGGCGCCACACCGACGCCGCAATTGCCCATAACGACCGAAGTGATGCCGTGCCACGAGGTGCAACTAATGAGGGGATCCCAGCAGATCTGCGCGTCATAATGAGTGTGCGGGTCGACGAAGCCGGGCGACACGATCAGGTCCGACGCGTCAATCACGCGCTTTGCGCCTTCGGAGATTTTGCCGATTTCGGCGATCCGGTCGCCTGCAACCGCTACATCCGCGCGAACACGCGGCGCACCGGTGCCATCGACCACCGTTCCGTTCTTGAGCAAGAGATCGTAAGCCATATGCAATTCCTCATCCGTGCGAGACTTCGCTCGCAATATTCCTGGTGCTCAGCACCCTAGTTAAGATCGATACGGTAAAGCTTCACCGCGTTGTCGCAGATTATTTTTCTGGTGACTTCGGGTGGAACTCCCTCGAAATCCTGCTTGATTACCTTCAGTGAGTTCGGCCAGGTCGAATCGGTGTGCGGGAAGTCCGAAGCCCACATGAAGTTGTCCGCCCCGAAGTATCTGAACAGCATTGGCCCGATCGGATCGTCCTGGAAGGTCGCCCACAGGTTGCGCCGCACGTATTCGCTCGGCTTCATGTCGAGCGAATCGGTCATCAGGGCGCCGAACTTCTCGAAGGCATGATCCATCCGGTACATGTAGTGGGGGATCCAGCCGGTATCGTTTTCCGCCGAAACGATCTTGATTCTCGGGAAGCGCATCATCACCCCGCCGAACACGATGTCGGTGAGCGACCGCTGCACTTCGTGGATCAGGTTCATGTAGCCGCGGACAAAAGACTGATCGCGCGCGGCGCGGACCTTCTTGCGTTCCTCTTCCGATTTCGGCGGTTTCTTGCCCGTAATCACATGGAGCGAAAGCGGCATCTGGAGTTCTTCCGCAGCCGCCCAGAACGGATCGTACTCGCGCGAGGTGTACGGCCGTTCGCGCGGCGGCGCTCCCCAAATCATCGCGCCGCGCAGCCCGATCTTGGCCGCGCGTTGGAGTTCCCTAACGCCTTCGCCAATGTCCTCGAGTGAAATCAGCGCGATTCCAATCAGCCGCTTCGGATTGTACGAGCAGAATTCCGCAAGCCAGTCGTTGTAGGCCTTGAAGCTTGCGCGTTGAAGGTCGGCGTCATGCAGCCCGAACAGCGACATCCCGAGCGTAGTGTAAAGCACCTCGGCTTTGACCCCGTCGACCTCCTGGTCTTTGATCCGCTCGACCGGGTCCCATCCACTCGGCCGCGCCGTGATGTAACCCTCCTCCTGGCCACGCCTCATGAACTCCTTGAGTTCCTCGCCGCTACGGCCGGCCGCGAACCCGCCGGCGACCGGGAACGGCGGCAAATCCGGAGCAATGAAGACATAGCCGGCCTTGCCCTCGCCCTTGATCACGCGTGGCGCACGGTCGCGAAATCTTTCGTCCAGCCGATCCACCCAAAGATTGGCCGGCTCCATCATGTGTGAATCCGCAGAGATAACCTGCTGTTCCGCCATCTGGCTCACCCTCCTCTGGTAAAGGCTAGGATGCCTTAGTCGCGTTCTGTAACGAGGCTAGTTCAGTTCAATATGATAGAGCTTTGCCGCGTTGTCGCACACGATCTTCCGCGTCACCGCCTCGGGCACGCCCTCGAAGTCCTGCTTAATCACCTTGAGCGAATTCGGCCAGGTCGAGTCCGTATGCGGGAAGTCAGACGCCCACATGTAATTGTCTTCGCCGAAGAATCTGTAGGTCATCGGCCCGATCGCATCGTCCTGGAAGGTCGCCCAGATATTCCGCCGCACATAATCCGACGGCTGCATCTGGAGCTTCGTCTCCTCGCGGATCGTTCCGAACTTCCCGTACATGTGGTCGCTGCGGTACATGAAGTGGGCGATCCAGCCGGTGTCATTTTCGGCCGAAACGATCCGTAGTTCAGGGAAGCGCTCGAACACCTTGCCGAAGATGAAGCTCGAGAGCGTGCGCTGTACCTGGTAGACCGGCTGCATCGTTCCGATCAGCATCTTCACTCCGCCGAAAACGATCGGCCCGCTCTCCTCGGCCTTTTCGCGATTTTTGTCGCGGTTTTTTCCCTTCTGGTCGCGTTGAGTGATCACGTGCAGCGACAGCGGCATCTTCATTTCTTGCGCGGCCGCCCAGAAGGGATCGTAAATCTCGCTGTAATAGGGTTTGTCCTCCGGCGGTACTCCCCAGATCATCCCGCCCTTGAGCCCCCGCTTCGCGCATCGCTCGAGCTCCTTGACCGCCAGCGGTATGTCGTCGAGCGAGATCAGCGCGATCGGATGCAACCGCCTGGGATTGTACGAACGGAATTCCGCGACCCAATCGTTATACACGCCGAAGCACGCGCGGCGCAGTTCATCGTCATCGAGCCCAAACAGCGGCATCCCCAGCGTCGTATAGATCACCTCGGCCTGCACACCGTCGATATCCTGATCCTTGATCCGTTCGGCCGGGTCCCATCCGCTCGGACGCGCCGCCTCGTAGCCCTTCTGCAGATGCTCTTTCAGCTCCTGCCCGCTCTTGCCGATCCCGAAGCCTCCGGCCACCGGAAAGGGCCGGACTCCGGGCGCGATAAACAGATAGCCCTTGCCGCTCTCGCTCTTGACCACCTTAGGAGCGTGATCGCGGAACTTGGCGTCGAGACGAGTCTCCCAGAGGTCGGCCGGTTCCATCATGTGCGAGTCGGCGGAAATCACGCGCATTTCCATCGAAAGTCCCTCCGGAATTTAGCGAAGACCGCGAGTCTTTTTCAGTTTTCCTAATAGAATGTATCGCACCTCCTGTTCCCAAGGGCAAGGCTACGTTCTGCGCTTGCTGCCGGCCTCCAACGCCTCGAATTTCGGGCCGCACGACCGGCTCGCACCTGCCCGTGCGCACTATAAATGTTCAACAAAATGTAAGATTTCCTTCTAATTTCAATAGTTTAGTAACCCCTGCAAGCTGGTAGCGTGTCGATCGGAGACCAGGCGGATGAGGGGTGGGGACGTGCAGGATGAACACCGGTTGATCGACGGCCTCTGGCCGAACTGGATGGATCTTTTTGCTACCCAACCGTCAGTGCATTACGTCGGAGGCAGCCGTTTTCGCGCAATCTGGATTTCGGACCTTCATCTTGGTACACGCGGGTGCAAGGCCGAGGAACTTCTCGATTTCCTGCGCCGGCATCTGGCCGACAATCTCTACATGGTCGGCGACATCGTCGACGGGTGGAATCTTGGCTCATCGTGGTATTGGAGTCCCGCGCAGGCCGCTCTTTGCCTGGAAATAGCAAAGTTGCGCCGACAGGGCACTCGTGTCGTGTTTTTACCCGGTAATCATGACGAATCCAACGCCGAGCAGGTCGAGCATCTGTTCGGGCGGGTCGAGATCACATCGAGCCTGACCCACCGGACCGCCGAAGGCCGGCGGATGCTTGTGATTCACGGTCATCAGTTCGACGGCTCTCTTAATCCCAATCGCTGGATGCCGATGATGGGCAGTCAGGCCTACGCGACCATCCTCAGGATCAACGAATGGTACAGTCGCGAACGGGCCAAGCCGGGTAACCGCGCAGGTGCGCTGTCAGCTTATTTTAAGCGCCGGTTGCGCCAGGCGGTCGGTTACCTGACCGATTTCGCGGACCGCGCGGTTTATGAGGCTGTCCGCGGCTACAAGGCCGACGGGGTCATCTGTGGGCATATCCATCGCGCCGAGCGCCGGCTGATCGGCGATATTCTTTACGTCAACGACGGTGATTGGGTGGGCAGCCGCAGCGCAATCGCCGAAGACCACGACGGCACGCTTCACCTCTTGCGATGGGGACAACGCGATACGATTCAGCCCGCGGCTGTGGCTTCGTGAATTAAATCCGCGCGAGGCCGTCTCTCTGGCCGCTTCGCGTCCGCTCGCCTCGAAACGGTAGCAACATGCAACCTTTTGGTTTCCACGCGGCGCCCCCTCGTATATAAGAAGCCGAGAGTCAGGCGCAGCCATGCGCTCTGGATCAGCAGGAGGAAGCCATGAAGATTTACAACTCCCCGATGGCGCCCAATCCGCGCCGGGTCCGCATCTTTCTCGCCGAAAAGGGCATCCAGGTCCCGTACGAGGATATCGACATCGGCAAAGCGGTGAATCGGCAGCCCGAATTCCGCAAGAAGAACCCGCTCGCCGGCGTACCCGTGCTCGAACTCGACGACGGCACCTGTATAGCCGAGAGTGTCGCGATTTGCCGCTACTTCGAGGAACTCCATCCCGAGCCGCCACTGTTCGGCGTCGGCGCGAAGGATCGAGCAATCGTCGATATGTGGA
This sequence comes from Candidatus Binataceae bacterium, assembly GCA_030042765.1. Lineage (GTDB taxonomy): Bacteria > Desulfobacterota > Binatia > Binatales > Binataceae > JASHZA01. Next base: position 6,679 of record JASHZA010000037.1, read on the forward strand.
ACCGCCGGATGGAACTCGCGCTGTTCATCCCAACCGCGGACTCTTTCCGCCAGCGGCACGAGTTCTTCAAGGGGCGCATCCGCCAATGCCCCGAGTACGCCGAGGTTCAGCGCCAAAACGCCGAAGACAGCCTCAAATGGCTCGATACCGAACTCGCCAATCGGCGCTTTATTGCGGGTGACAAGTTCTCCATCGCCGATATCACCGCGATGGTCGCGATTGACTTCGGCCGCATCTCGAAGATAGCGATCCAACCCGACCAGAAGAACCTCGCGCGCTGGCATGCGGAAGTCTCTGCGCGTCCGAGCGCGAAGGCATAAGCACGGCCCGTCAACAGGATTGGAGGAAAGACCATGCCCACATTCGGTGTGATGATGTTCGCGACCGACTATGCGATTCAACCGGTCGATCTCGCCCGCGCGGTCGAAGAACGCGGACTCGATTCGCTGTTCTTCCCCGAACACACCCATATTCCCACCAGCCGCAAGTCGCCGTGGCCCGGCGGCGCGGAACTCCCGATGGAGTATTCGCACACCCATGATCTGTTTGTCGCGTTGACCGCGGCCGCTGCCGTGACCAAACGGATCAAGCTCGGCAGCGGGATCTGCCTCGTTATCGAGCGCGACCCGATCCTGCTGGCCAAGGAAGTCGCCTCGCTCGACGTGATTTCAGGCGGCCGCGTCATTCTCGGCATCGGCGGCGGATGGAACGCTGAGGAGATGGAAAACCATGGCACCGACTTCAAGCGAAGATGGCGCCTCCTGCGCGAACGCGTCCTCGCGATGAAGGAGATCTGGAGTAAAGACAAAGCCGAATTCCACGGCGAGTTCGTCAATTTCGATCCGGTCTGGAGCTGGCCGAAACCGGTGCAGTCCGGCGGCCCGCCAATCCTGCTCGGCTCCGAGGCCAAGCGATGCTTCGAGCGCGTGGTCGATTACTGCGACGGATGGATTCCCATCAACCGCAAGGGCGATCAGCTCAAGCAGGGCGTTCAGCAATTGCGCGAGGAGGCGAAACGCGCCGGCCGCCGCTTCGAAGACCTGCAACTGGGCGTCTTCGGCGTGCCGCCCAAGCCGGACTCTGCGAAGCAGTTCCTCGATTGGGGCTTCTCGCATCTCATCTTCGGCTTGCCGCCGGCCAAGGCCGACAAGGTGCTCCCGATGCTCGACACTTATTCCGAGATCGCGTCCAAACTGCGCTGACCGCCGCGCAATTGTAATAAGCTCGTAATCTTTGCGAGGGTGAAGAGCTAACAAAGAAGCTCTTCACCCTTCACTTCCTCTTCACCGCCTAATCATCCGCGTTTTACGCGCAATCGATGGGGGTGCCTGAATGCCGTATCCTGGCTGATCCGCGGCGGCTTCGCGCGCAATCCGGCGTGTTCTCCCCGCACCCTCGGGCCCGCAGTCGCCTCCGCTATGGCGCTGACCCGAGCGCCGCGTGCGTCACATCCGAGTCGTCGAGATAGTCGCGGCCGTCGAATCGAGTAAATCTGAGCTCGGTTACGACCTCGCCGCCTTGTAGCGGCAGATACGTCGTCATCGTGATCTGATGCGCGGGGGCGGTGCTTGCGGTGCCGTTTGCGAGCGCCTCGCTCATCACCCGTCCGCTCGCGTCCGCCGGATGCTGCAGATGCAATAGTTCGCGAATTGTCGCGGCTACGTCAACGTTGGACGTCGGATCGGCGTCGGTGAACCCGCGACGGAAACCCGGGCCCTCCGCCGCGCAGAAGTTATGGATCTCGCGCAAACCCGCCGCTCCGTGCATGCCCATGCCGGTCGTGAAGCGCGACCCGGCGTCCGAGTAAACCAGTCCTTCGGTTGGGCGGATCAATTGGTAGGACAGGTTGCGCACCGCCTCTTGCCCATGCGCTCCAAGCGCGAAGGCCGGATTCTCCGGCCCGGTCAGGCCGCGGTTGTCCGTCTCCGGCAATTCGCGGAACGATACGACCAAATCCGGTGCGCGCGGAGAGTCTCGGATCCCGCCTACGTCCTCGGCAAAAGTGCCGGGAATCCAGCCCAGATAATCGGGCATTCCCGCGCGTTTTACGCCAGTTGACGGCGCTTTCGAGAAAATCGGACCGCACCATTCCTGCGCCGCGGCGAAATCGGTGATCCGAACGAGCGCCAGCCGCCGTGCCTCCTCCGACGCAAGGCTCTGGCGCGAAAGGTATAGCAGGTCGTACCCGCCGTTGGACGCGACTACGACATCCGTGCTTTGCGCCGATTTCTTGATCCCGGCCGCTACCAGCAAATCGCCCAGCGAGATCTCGAGCCTGATCGTCGCAAAGCCATGATCCGATACGACTATAAGATCGGTTGCGTCAGCAATTCCGAGCGCCGACAGCGCCGACTCGATCCGCCCAAGGTTCGCGTCGGATTGATGCAGCGCATCGATCGCCGGTGCCGTACCGAGACCCGCGACGTGCTGGATCAAATCCGGATTATGTTGCCAGAACACGACCAACGCGGGACGACCCTCAGCGGCCGCCCGTTTTGCCGCCGGCAGCGCTCGTTCCGTCACCAGTTGCGCGAACCATGCGTCGCGTGCGCCGACCGACGACAGGTCACCTCGGTTCATTGGCGGTGCGGTGGCGAGTGCAGCCGCGGCGTCGGACGGCGCCGCCATATCGTCGGCCACGAAGAAATAGTTCGCTGCGCTCCCGCCGCCGCCTTCGACGGCTTGCCCGTCGAATAGAAACGTCGGCCCTCGCTTTCCGATCGCGGCTGCGTAGCCGCCTGCCCTCTGTACCTGGGTTCCAATCGCGTCGAGGCTCAGCAGACGGCCGTTGAAAGCCCCCGAACCGTCGAGCGCGGCCAGGTAGTGCGAATTCTCGATGTCGATCGGTTCATCGGTTGCCTGCGCCAGCCCCGGAACCGACTGGATCTTGTCGGCTTCGAGCGCTGGCGCGAAGTACATCATGTCGCCCAGGATTCCGCTGGTGCCCGCCTCGCCGCCGGTCGCCAGCGCTGCCGCGTTCACCATGGTGACCGTCGGGAAAATCGCATGATGATGCTCGAAGCGGACGCCCCGATTCTCGAGCGCGTAAAGATTCGGCGTGTCCTGTTCGTTCACCAGGTCAGGCCGCAGCCCGTCCCATACCATCAGTAGAACTATCCGACTCTTTGATGGAGTAGCGGCGCCCGCACGGCACCGCAAGCCGACGCCAAACGTCGCCGTAACAATCATGAGCGCTGCGCGTGCAATCAGCTGCGGCCGCTTCTTCTTCATCCGCGATTCTCTTTGCGCGGGGACGATCCGCGCGGTCCAATCCTCCGATTGGCCGTGTCGTTCCCGCCTACACATCGCGTCGGACCTCAAGCCGCCAGATGCTGCGCGAACCAGTCGCGCGCCACACCGCTCGCCAGGCTGAAATCCTTCACATAGGCGTCGAAATGCCCGCCGCTCAGGACTACCAGCCGTTTCGGCTCCAGTGCCCGGTTGTACGCCGCGAAAGCCTCGTCGGCTACCGCCAGATGGTCCCCGGCTGCGATTACCATCAGCAGCGGCGTCGGGCTGATCCGCTCGATATAGCTGCCCGGTTCGTACTCGCTCAGCATCTCGACCGTGCGCAGCGTGACCTCGTTGCGCCAGGACGGGGCGCGCGTCTTGCCCGTCTCCGTGAACCACTCCCACGAGTCCGCGGTCGGCAAAGCGGCCACTCCGTTGGCTTCGGACGTTACCACCGGAATCATCGCCGGCGCTGCCCCGCCAAAGCGCGCGTCACGGTCGGCGTCGAACTGCTCGCGCAGCGGCGTCGCCATGTCGGCGCGCACCAGCCGCTTCAGATTGCGCGACCCGCTCACCAGCGGCACCTGCGAGACCACGCACTTGACGCGCCGGTCGATCGCGCCGACCACCAGGACGTGGCCGCCGCTGTAGCTCGAACCCCAGACGCCGATTCGGCGCGGGTCGATCTGCGGCTGGCGCCGCAGCCAGGTTATCGCATGGCGATAATCGCGCACCTGCTGCCAGGGGTCGATCTCCTGCCGGGGATTCCCGTCGCTCGCACCGAAATTGCGATTGTCAAAGACCAGCGCGGCCATCCCGGC
>JASHZA010000038.1 GCA_030042765.1 Candidatus Binataceae bacterium
GGACTGAGATACGAAAGGGATCCCAATTCCGGAAAAAAGGGTCCCGTCACGAACGGATCCAATCGAATGGGTCCCTCCAGAGGGGTACCATCGGGGCGTCGGACCCGAAGGGACAAACTGGACCGTGTCCTCCCGACTCTTCCAAGGGGACCATATACACTTGGCGTGCTCTTGTGCCTCTGGTCGACTCCGGACCGCAGATGATACAAAAAGTGGGGACCGTCGCTTTCGCTTGGGGGAGACCAATGCGTTGCACCGGGTGCGGCACCGATAATCGCGAAGGGCGGAGATTCTGTGCCCAGTGCGGCCAGCCGCTCAAGCTCGTCTGCCCTGGGTGTGGGGCAGGTAACGAGCCCGGCGAGAGGTTCTGCGGTGACTGCGGCGCTGCGCTTGTTAGTGATACTCAGCCCAGCGCCGCCCAATTATCGAAGGCGGCGCCAACGACGGCCGACGTTCGTGTTGCGCCTGAGCAGCCGGACGGATCACCGGTGATCGATGGTGAGCGCAAGACCGTCACTGCTCTGTTTGCCGACATCAAGGGCAGCACCGAGCTGATGGAGGATCTCGACCCTGAAGAAGCGCGCGCCATCATCGATCCCGCGCTCAAACTGATGATCGACGCGGTGCGCCGTTACGACGGCTACGTGGTGCAATCGACCGGCGACGGCATCTTCGCGCTGTTCGGCGCGCCGGTAGCGCACGAGGACCATCCGCAACGTGCGCTTTTTTCCGCAATTCGTATGCAAGAGGGGTTACGCCGCTATGGGGCCAAACTGCAAGCTGAGGGCCACGCGCCAGTGGAGATGCGCGTTGGTGTAAACACGGGCGAGGTAGTGGTCCGTTCGATCGCGACCGGCGCGGCACAAGTCGAATACACTCCGATTGGCCATACCACGAATCTCGCCTCGCGCCTCCAGAGCATCGCGCGAACCGGCTCGATCGTGGCCAGCGATGCGACCCGCAAGCTTTGCGAAGGCTACTTCATCCTCAAGCCGCTCGGAGCAACCAAGGTCAAAGGCGTCAGCGAACCGGTCAACGTCTATGAAGTCTCCGGCCTTGGTCCATTACGAACGCGGCTGCAGCGAGCGGTTGGGCGCGGGCTGACCAAGTTCGTCGGGCGCGAGCGCGAGATGGCGGCGCTCAAGCACGCCGCCGAGCAGGCCAGGTGCGGACGCGGGCAGATCGTCGCCGCGATGGCGGAGCCGGGGGTCGGCAAGTCGCGGTTGTTTCACGAGTTCAAGGCAATCTCGCAGTCCGACTGGATGATACTTGAGGCTCTGTCCGTCTCGCACGGCAAAGCTTCGGCATTCCTACCGGTGATCGATCTGCTCTCGAGCTATTTCAAGACTACAGCCGATGACGACGAGCGCACGCGGCGCGAGAAGGTCGCTGGAAAGATCGCGGTTCTCGATCGCGCACTCGAAGACGTGTTGCCTTACCTGTACGGATTGCTCGGGCTCAGCGACCAGAACAATCAGATCGCGGAGGTCGAGGCGCAAACTCGCAAGCGGCGCGCCCTCGATGCAATCAAGCGAATCATCCTCCACGAATCACTTAACCAGCCACTGATGGTGATCTTCGAGGACCTGCACTGGATCGATGAAGAGTCGCAGGGATTTTTAAACCTGCTCGCCGATTCGATTGGCACAGCGAAGGTCCTGCTGCTGGTGAACTATCGTCCCGAGTACCGACACGAGTGGAGCCACAAGACGTACTACACGCATTTGCGCCTCGATCCGCTCGGCAAGGAGAGCGCGGACGAGATGCTTGCGTCGCTGCTAGGTGACGGGCGGGACTTGGCGCCGCTCAAGCGCCTCGTCGTCGAGAAGACCGAGGGCAACCCGTTCTTCATGGAGGAGATGGTGCAGGCGCTCTATGAGGAAGGCGCTCTGGTGCGTAACGGCGAAACCCATCTGACACGCTCGCTCGATGCGCTCAAAGTCCCGGCTACGGTGCAGGCCATCCTGGCATCGCGCATCGATCGCTTGCCCGCCCGGCAGAAAGACCTGCTCCAGACCGTAGCTGTCATCGGCAAGGATTTCCGACTCGGACTGATCGCCAAACTGATCGCGATGTCGGAGGAAGAGTTGGAACAGATGCTTGCCGAACTTCAGCTAGGCGAGTTCATCTATGAGCAGCCCGCACTCGGAGGTGCGGAATACACCTTCAAGCACGCGCTCACTCATGACGTCGCGTACGACTCGGTGCTGATGGAGCGCCGGCGTGCGCTGCACGGGCAAATCGGCGCGGCGCTCGAGTCATTATATGCCACCAATCTGGACGACCATGTGGCTGAGTTGGCACATCATTACGGGCGGAGCGGCAATCCGGGAAAGGCGGTGGAATACCGCATACAGGCTTGCCAGCAGTGCACCGATCGCGGATCCTTTGCGGAAGCGGTCGCGCATTTCGAGGCGGGTCTCAAACTGCTGCAGGAACTCCCCGATGATGACCGGCGTGCCGAGATCGAGTTGGATCTCAGAATCGCTGTGCGGCTCGCGCAGTGGACAACCTTGGGCTACGCCTCCCGCGAGGCCGAGCAGTCTTCGGCGCGCGCGATTGCTCTTTGTCAGCACCCCGGTATCAACTGGGAAAAAACGTGGTCGGCGCTCTACGGATTCTATGCGATTCAGCTCGTACGCGCTGACACCCACAAAGCTCGCGAAATAGCTGCCGAACTGATGGAGCTGGCCGAGAAGCATGGCAGTACTCGGCACCTTGCGTGGGGAGTCACCTCGTTGGCCTTCGGCAGGATGGAATCCGGCGAGTTCGAACCAGCTGCCGAAGGGTTCGAGCGCGGAATGACGCTATGGGAATCTGTCCCTAAGTCGGCAAGGGATGGCGATCGGCTAGCTCTCACTGGACTGATCCCGGGCGAGTTTCCGGCGCGAAATCACATCCTCGCGGCATGGAATTTGTGTTTCCTGGGCCATCTCGATCGCGCACTGCAGAAAGTCAACACAGCGACCGCCCTGGCTCTGGAATCGGGCTCGAAAGCTATACTTGAAGCAGTGCACAACTTTGCGATGCAGGTCTATCAGCTTCGCCGCGAACCCGAGCAGCTGCGGAAAAGGGCGGAGGTCACCTTCGCCTTAGCTACTGAACTGGGAAATCGTTTTCGCCAGGAGCTAAGCCAGATCTACCTGGGGTGGGTGCAAGCCATCGGGGACGATCTCGGTGACGGCATCGCGCAGATGCAAAAGCATTTGTCGCAATTTAGAGCCGCTGGCGCCGGAATCGGAAGCGATTACTATCTGGCTCTCATTGCTAGTGCTCTGGGCCGAACAGGCCATTTTGATGAAGCCCTTCGCACCATAGACGACGCATTCCCTATCATCGAGCAAACCGGCGCCAGGTTTTATGAGGCCGAAATTCATCGGCTGAAGGGTGAATTGCTCGTGGCACAGAATGCATCGAATACCGAGCAGGCGCAGCACTGCTTCAGCAGAGCGATCGAGATATCGCGCATGCAGCTGG
>JASHZA010000039.1 GCA_030042765.1 Candidatus Binataceae bacterium
GGGCAAGGACTCTTCAAGGAGCAGGGTGCGGGCGACCAGGGCCTGATGTTCGGTTTCGCCTGCGACGAAACTCCTGAGCTGATGCCGCTGCCGATCCAGTTGGCCCATCGCCTGATGGAGAATCTCACCCGCCTGCGCAAGGAGAAAAAGCTCGACTTTCTCCGTCCCGACGGCAAGAGCCAGGTCACCGTCCGCTATGTCAACGGCAGTCCGGTCGCCGTCACCGCGGTGGTGATTTCGACCCAGCACAGTCCGGCCGTCGGCTACAACACGATTCGCGAGGCGGTTATCGAGGAGCTGGTCAAGCGCACCATTCCCGAGCAATACCTCGATAAATCGACCGTCTACCACGTCAACCCTACCGGCAGCTTCGTCGTCGGCGGACCGCACGGCGATTGCGGTCTCACCGGACGCAAAATCATCGTCGACAGCTACGGCGGCTACAGCCGGCATGGCGGCGGCGCCTTCTCGGGCAAGGATCCCAGCAAAGTGGATCGTTCGGCGTGCTACATGGCCCGCTACGTCGCCAAGAATGTCGTGGCCGCCGGGCTCGCCAAAAAATGCGAAATCCAGGTCGCCTATGCAATCGGCGTCGCCGAGCCCGTCTCGATCCTCATCGACACCTTCGACACCGGCATCGTGCCCGACCACAAGCTCTCGACCACTCTCCGCGAGCTTTTCGACTTTCGTCCGGCCGCCATCATCAAAACCCTCGAACTGAAGCGTCCGATTTATCAGGCCACCGCTGCCTACGGACATTTCGGCCGCGTTCCGAATCGCGGCTTCTTCCCTTGGGAGCGCGCGGATATGGCCGACCCGTTGCAGAGCGCGCTTGGGGTCAACGGCCGCTGATCGTCGTGCCGCTCAGCCGCATCGGCCGGTTCATCGCAGTTACTGATTTTCAGGAGGAGTTCAACCATGCCCAAGTCGCAGGCCAACGGGCACGATCAGGATGTTCGTGACCTCGGTCTCGCCGCCGCCGGCCGCAAACGAATCGAATGGGCCGACCGGCAGATGCCGGTGCTGCGGCTCATCCGCGAGCGCTTCACCAAGGAGCAGCCGCTCAAGGGCCAGCGCCTCGGCGCCTGCCTGCACGTCACCTGCGAGACCGCCAATTTGCTCCGCGCGCTCAAGGCCGGCGGCGCCGAAGTCCTGTGCTGCGCCAGTAATCCACTCTCGACCCAGGACGACGTCGCCGCCGCGCTCGTCGCCGAATACGGCGTCCCGACCTTCGCCATCCACGACGAGGATCGCGACACCTATTACAACCATCTGCGCGCCGTGCTGAGCCGCCGTCCCACCATCACGATGGACGACGGCGCCGACCTCGTGAGCCTCCTCCACACCGAGTATCGCAACCAGGCCTCCGAAGTCCGCGCCAGCATGGAGGAGACCACCACCGGTGTCATCCGGCTGCGCGCGATGGCGCAGGACGGCGCGCTGCGGATTCCCGTCGTCGCCGTCAACGACGCCCAGACCAAGCATCTCTTCGACAACCGCTACGGCACCGGACAATCGACGCTTGACGGCGTAATCCGCGCCACCGGCGTCCTCATCGCCGGCTCCATCGTCGTTGTCGCGGGCTACGGATGGTGCGGAAAGGGAATCGCATCACGCGCGCGCGGACTCGGCGCCGAGGTCATCGTGACCGAGGTCGATCCGATCCGCGCGCTCGAAGCCGCGATGGACGGGTTGCGTGTGATGCCGATGTCCGAGGCGGCGACGATTGGCGACATCTTCATCAGCGCCACCGGCGACAAATCCGTGCTCGGCCCGGCGCAATTCAACCTGATGAAGGACGGCGCGATCCTCTGCAACTCCGGCCATTTCGACGTCGAGATCGATATCGCCTATCTCAACGATACCGCCAACCAGATCGAACGGAACGTCACCAACCACGTCGACGCCTATCACCTGCCCAACCGCCGCACTCTCTATATTCTCGGTCAGGGCCGGCTGGTGAATCTGGCCTGCGCCGAGGGCCATCCCGCGCAGGTGATGGATATGAGCTTCGCCACGCAGGCGCTGGCCTCGCGATGGACCGCGCTGGGCGATCCGCTGCCGGTCAAGGTCCACGACGTTCCGCAGGAAATCGAAAACGAAGTGGCCAGCCTCAAACTGGCCGCGATGGGCATCAAGATCGACGCCCTCACCGAGGATCAGAAAAAGTATCTCACGAGCTGGCAATCCGGCACCTGATTCGCCTCGTCGCCTCACAGCGCAATTACCAATGCAACGGCCGGTTCGGGGATTTCCCGAACTGGCCGTTGTCGTTTAGGGCAGCTCGAATTGATAGCCAGAGAGCCGGTGACTGACTGGCACGCCTGTTTCTATCGCGGCATGGCTAACAAACTTCGCGTTGACCACTGAATAGGTGCGGTGATACGAGCGAAACAGTGGCAACAGACCTCCAGAGACGGAAACTTGAGCTGAAGTATCAGCTACGCTTTCGGCTCATAGAAGCGATCTCAAAGGCACTTGATCAACTCATCCCCGGCGCGGTTATTCTGACCATCGTTTATTTTGGAATTTATCGCACGGCCCACGAACTTGCGGGGAGGGAAACCTTCGCCACCCTGGGGATCTCCCTGTTGGCAGACGTTAAGCCGGATGAAATAATAGCGTATGTCGCTGCAATTGTTGGATGGATTTTCGGAGTCAACGCTCTGCGGCTCAGGCGAAACAGTACGGAACGTTTGACAATCCGGATTCAAGAGCTTGAACAGCGCATTGATCCCAACCGGACGACAAGCGGGTTGACCCCTCGAGGCCAAACGCCGCCGGAGGACCAATAATGGACATTTTGACAGCCGCGCGACTCATGCGGTTTTGTTTTGGCGTTGTTCTCATTTGGGCAACCTTCTATCTGGGCATTCGCGCCTACTTGGTTGATCAGCTTCGACAGGAGCTCTTTGCTATTCGAGACGATCTGTTCGACTTTGCGGCTGACGGCGGCATTAGTTTCGAGGATCCAACGTATC
>JASHZA010000040.1 GCA_030042765.1 Candidatus Binataceae bacterium
AAGCCGTGAAACCGGTCACACTTAAGGAAATACTTCCGTTCGAACAGTACGAAACTCTACGCCCGTTGCTGCGCCCGTTGTTTATGACCGAAAAGGATCGGCGGCGGCTGGCCGTCACGGATCACATGACCCTGCTTTTCGAAAACGTCCAGACGGTATGGTATCAGGTCGAGGAGATGCTGCGGACGGAGCGAATCAGTGCCGAGGCCGCGGTCCGTCACGAGATCAACACTTACAACGAGCTTCTGCCGCGACCCGGTGAATTGAGCGCAACGATGCTGATTGAGTACGGTGATGTGGAGCAGCGCCAGGCCGCATTGCGGGAACTCGTTGGCCTGGAACGCCAGGTCTGGATTAATCTCGATCAGCGGCGCGAGGCCGCGCGTTTCGATGAACGCCAGATGTCATTCGACCGTGTCAGTGGGGTGCAATTTGTCAGATTTCCACTGGGCGGTCTCGACAGCGCCGAGTTCCTCTTCCTGGCCAACGCAGGAAAGTTGGCAATCGAAGTCGATCACCCCCGGATGCAGGGCCGTGCCCCTATCGTGGGGATGTTGGCCCAGGATCTCGGCTGACAAAAAAGCCACTTTGCCTGTAGCACCATTCCGGACAATCTGGTTCGATAGTAGCGGTTCGTGGGTGTCGTCCAGAGGAAGGGCCTGGTACGATTCCAGGCGATATTAGGCATGCGGTTGTAGACGGTGGTTCCCGCGAGGCCAACTGCCGCCGTGGGTTGATTCGAGCGAGCCGGCGCCTCGCAGGGTGCGTAATCAGTTATGAGTAATAGAGAAGACTGGTATCTGGTCCGCACCAAACCGGGCAAGGAACGGTGGGTGCACGACCAGTTGGCGGTGATGCTCCCGGAGGTCTTCTTGCCCTTGCTCGAGGCCAAAACGCCACGATGGGGCAAGATGGCGTGGGCGACAGGTCCGCTCTTTCCGGGTTATCTGTTCGCCCGCTTTGAGCTTCATGCTCGATACTTCGATGTCAAATACCTGCCGGGCGTTCATGGGTTCGTTTCCGCCGGCATGGATCCTCTTGCCGTGCCGGATGCCGTGATCGAAGAAATCCGGCGCCGCGGCGTCGGCGGCGTGATCAAGATCCAGGAACCGGCGATGGGGAGCGGCGACAAGGTTCGGGTGGTCGAGGGACCCTTTCGGGGCTTCGAGGCTATCTTCGAGCGTTATCTCTCCGGCGCCGAACGTGTTGCGATTCTGCTGAGCACGATCGAGGCGAGCGGGGTCCGGATGGTGCTGCCCGCCTCGGCCGTCGCCAAGTACTCCTGACTTCCCACACACTGTTGGGCTCGGCTCGAGCGGGTACGTGAGCGTCTCGCAACGCCGTGCCGCCGTGCGAGCCGGGCCGGCGGGACCGCCCGCTTCTCTGGCGATCTGACTCACAAGCTGTAAGATCGCGAAGTTACTGAAGCAGGGCCGGTTTGGCCCCAACGGAGACTCCATCATGGCGGGAATACTGGATGGCAAAGTTGCTCTGATCACTGGCGCGGGCTCGGGTATCGGCCGGGCAACTTCCAAAATTTTTGCGCGTGAAGGCGCCAAGCTGCTGATCGCGGATATCGTCGAAGACGCGGGCCGCGAAACCCTCAAAATCATTAAGGACGCCGGGGCCACGGCAATCTTCATGAAGGTCGACGTCTCGCAGGAGACCGCCGCCGAGGCGATGGTCGCGAAAGCCGTCGAGACCTATGGCCGGCTTGATTGCGCCTTCAACAACGCAGGTATCGAAGGGGAGGGCGCGGTGACCCACAAATGCACGATGGCGAACTGGAATCGGGTCATCGCCATCAACCTGACCGGCGTATGGCTGTGCATGAAGGCCGAGATCGACCAGATGCTGAAGCAGGGAGGCGGCGGCGCGATCGTCAATACGTCCTCGATGGCCGGCCTGGTCGGAAGCGTGGGCGGACCCGCATACGTTGCCGCCAAGCACGGTGTGGCGGGTCTCACGAAGACTGCAGCGCTTGAATACGGCCGCCACGGGATCAGGGTTAACGCAGTGTGCCCTGGACCGATCCGGACGCCGATGATGCAGCGGATCATGCGCGGCAGCGCCGAGGCGGAGCAGCGTTTCATCCGCTCCGAACCGCTCAAGCGCTTCGGTGAGCCCGAGGAGATTGGCGAGGCGGTGGCGTGGCTGTGTTCAGACCATGCGTCGTACGTTACCGGGGTGCCGGTGCCGGTGGACGGCGGCGCCTTTGCGCAATAACGCGAGCTGCGAAAAAAAATGGCGTACCAGACACTCATATACGACAAGCTCGATCGCGTCGGACGAATCACGCTCAACCGTCCGCGCTATCGTAATGCGCAATCGACGGTCCTCCTCAAGGAACTGGACCGCGCGTTTGAGGAAGCCGCGGCCGACGACGACGTCAAGGTGGTTATCCTGGCCGGCGCCGGAGACCATTTTTCGGCCGGGCACGACCTCGGCACGCCCGACGAGAAGGAGAACCCGAACAGTTACTTCAACACCAAGGGAATCAAGAAGCGGCACATTGGATCGTGGGAACTGTTTCTCGACAATACGCTGCGATGGCGCGATCTCCCCAAGCCCACGATAGCGCAGGTGCAGGGTTACTGCATTTTC
>JASHZA010000041.1 GCA_030042765.1 Candidatus Binataceae bacterium
ATTCGCCGGCTCGTGACTGAGGTCTTTCACCTCATCACACCGCTCTCAGCGCTGCTCAAGGAACCAGTACGCAGCCGCGTGCTCTCGCGCATGTAGAAGGGCGAACCGGAAAGATCCTCGAGCACACCTCCCGAATTATGCCGACTTCCGGATTATGCCGCGTATTTTTGTGCGGACCTTCTGAGGGTACGAAGATCGGATCGAGATATCGGCATAATTCTGCCTTAAATGGGGGATCCTGCTTTAGTCCTTCAGGCCTTCCGCTATAGGCCCGAACAGCGCTGCTCACTTCCCTCATCACCTCGTCTTCCGTTAAGGCCAAAGCGCCTTCTTCCCTCCCTGCTACCGCCGACCAAACAGCTCCATAGTGCCCGGAGATTAGCTCGTAAAAGGTGCTCCAAAATGCGTCTGGTGTCTCATCGCCCTCGGCCGTCTGCTTAAGTACCGTATCGAGTACACGTCTCACTACAAATGCCAACATACATTTCATAGAGCGGACAGTGTGTTGCCAATACACCTGTGTAAACATGTCATGGCGAGTTCGCCAAATGGATTGGGCTACAGTTCGTGCCTTTTCGGTGACTGCTACTTCTGCCAGTATTCGCGGGGTGTCTTTGGATCTCCCTCATAGACGAATGTAAAATTTCGGAGAAGACGTTCGTAATCGACCGCTGATCCGAAAGGCACACCCAGATGTATGGCGTCTCTTCCCAGATAATCGACCTTGTCGCAGTCGAGCAGCCCACTTATGATTGAGTGAAGTATCCTGTGCTTGAATCCTGCGTTTGGTCCACCCTGAATAACGCCCAAGAGGTCGGCCGTGGCTTCGCGCTGTGCGCACGGCGAGGATCACGAGAGGTTCGGAAACAGCGGAGTGCCATCAGCCCAGGAAAGGCCGAAGTCGGCCCCGGTCCGAAATGGGCGTCCCAGCCGGTGGTGAAACGGGGACGCTACACAATTTGATTTTGGTACCAGATGCGCCGTAAGTTCCCTTCGAGAATGCCCGGCTTTTGAGCGCATGTTCCTTCCCCGGCGCACCGGAATTTTGAGCCGCGGGACATCAAGCGCGCCGGCATGATACAGGCCGGAAAACTGATTGGAGCCGGGGGCGATAAAAGGAGACGAGACGATGCGCTTTGGGCTGACAACTGACTTCCGCAATCCGGCCGGATCGGGCAAGAGCTCGGCCAGGGTTTACGGCGAGATCATCGACCTCTTCACCTGGGCCGAAACGATCGGTTTCAGCGCCGCCTACATTTTCGAGCATCATTTCACCGACGACGACTATATGTCCTCCCCGATGGTGGCGGCGACGGCGATCGCGGCGCGCACCAAGCAGATGCGCGTCGGTCCGGATATCGCGATCCTGCCGCTCTACGATCCGGTCAGGGTTGCCGAGGACGGCGCGGTGCTCGATCTGATCTCCAACGGGCGGCTCGATTTCGGCGTCGGGCTCGGCTACCGGCCGCAGGAGTACGCGGGCTACGGTCGCGATATCAATCGCAAGGGATCGCGCGCCAACGAGGCGCTCGAAATTATCCGCCGGCTATGGCGGGGCGAAACCGTCACCTTCCACGGCAAGCATTTTAATGTCGAGGGCGCGAGACTCTCGCCGCGCCCGGTGCAGCAACCGAATCCCCCCATCTGGGTAGGGGGGTTCAGCAAGGCCGCCGCGCGCCGCGCGGCCCGTTACGGCGACGGCTATATCGGTCCGTCGAACCGGGTGATGTACGAGAGGTATCTCGAGGAGCTGCGGGCGGCGGGAAAGGATCCCGCGCGGGCGCGCGTGATGGGCGGCGACCTGTGGCTAATCGTGGCGGAGGATCCGGACCGCACCTTCGCGACCTACGCGCCGAATCTGCTCTACTGGTTCAACTCATATTCGAAATGGTTCGAGGGCACCGACACGAGTCCGTGGCCCCATCTGGACAACGCCGAGGAGCTGCTCTCGCGCGGGCTCGTCAACGTCGTGACACCCGAGGCGGCAGTGAAGCTAATCACGGAGCGCATCGCGGAGGTCCCGGTCGAGATGTACACGATGATGCTCTCGCCCCCGGGGATAGCGCTCAACGCGGTCGAGACCAGCCTCGAGCTCTTCGCGAAGAAGGTAATGCCGCATTTCAAATAGCGGATGGCGAGAGACGCCCGGCGCGGAAGCTGGAGGACCGCGCACAAGGGCGTCGGCCGGGTCAAGATCAAGAAGCTGCGGACCTCGGAAGAGACCACGCGAGCCTCGCTCGATTAGATAAAGTCAGCGGCGGATTCTTTGCCGGCGCGCAGCGTCGCGGCGAAAGCAGCCGTGCCACACGGCGTCAAGTCGAGTCGGGGGATTGCAGGCGAGTCAGCGGATGGGCGGAGCCCCATAAGGTCAGGATCGGCCAGCCGCCTTGTCTGCTAGCACGCACCCGCAGCACAAGGCCCGTCGGCTTCCAAGGGCTGCGCCTCATCCCCTTGAGCGATTTGCGATTCGTCACGCTCGTCTTGCTATAGATCGCGGTGTACCCCTGCTGTTTGCAGAACAGGCGCTTGCGCGAACCGAGCGCGGTTTGAATCCTGTGGCCGCGCCACTTCGGATCGACGTAGAGGTCAAAATCGAAAGCCTCGTGCGGGGCTAGCGCGAGCATGTCGCCGTCGTCGGGACCGGGACGGAGCCGAGCCCAGGTATAGCCAACGATGACAGAGCCGATGCGGGCGACAAAGCATATGCATCCGTCCTCGAGCCGCCATTGAAATAGTGCGCGGCGGTTCGCATCTGGACGACGCAAAGTTTCGGCGGCCCGCTCAACCTCCTGCGCCGAAGCCAGGCCAATATCAACGTCGATATCGGCGTCGAACAATTCAACCGGACCGGTCAGGTCCTGCCGGAAGAGAGTCGCGAGTTCGAGACGACGGAAGGGTCGCGTCAATGCCGCGCCGACGAGGTAACCGCGCCGATAGAGCGCCGAGGACCAGAATCGCTTCCGAAGACGCCTAAGGCCGCGGTTGGGCTTGCCGGTCAGCTTAAAAGCATCCAAGACTGCTCCGAGAGGGTCGATAGTGCAGGTGCAGCGCGCCTATAGCTGGCGGACCTCCGCACGATCTTTCAGGGCTTCCGCCGCCAGGACGCTGCCTTCTCCCACCAGACGGTATTTCGCGTCAGGCGTTGAAGGGATAGTGGAGGCTCGCGCCCAAGCCGCCAACTAAATCACTTCGATTTCCCGCAACCTCGCAACGTCGTCCAAGGTATAACCGAGCAAGCCGGTAAGAATAGCTTCCGCATGCTCGCCCAAATCCGGGGCGCGGCCGCGCGGATTGCCTGGAGTTTCATTCAGAATCACCGGCACACCGAGCACGCGGGTATCGCCGATAGCCGGGTGTTGGTAATCAACTACATAGCCATTGGCGATCACCTGCGGATCATCAGGCAGGTCCGAGATCGTGTTGACGATGGTGTAGACGAAGTCACCGCCTTCCTTGAGGATTTTGAGCCATTGCGGGCGCGTTTTGCCCAGGAACATCCGGTCCAGAAGCGCGACCAGTTCGCGGTGGTTTTGGGTACGGGATCGCGAATCGTGGAAGCGCGGGTCATCAACTAATTGGGGAATTCCGAGGGCATGGCAGAAATCCTTCCAATAGCGATCGGCCGGGAACATGCCCAGGCAGAGCCACAAGCCGTCCGCGCAGCGGTAATGGTTCCATAACGGGTTGTAGGCGTCATCACGCGGCGCACGCGGCATTTCCTTGCCAAGAATCGCACGCATCGACACGTTGAGGCCCTGCAGCGCAAGCATCGAACCGAGATG
>JASHZA010000003.1 GCA_030042765.1 Candidatus Binataceae bacterium
ACCCCGTTCGCTGCCGGCGTCGGCGCCGAGCGCGCGCAGCGCATCGATTAGCGCACCGATCGGCCGCTGGCGCATGCGCTGATTTCCGTCGATCCGGAAGCGGCCATGGCCGATCGTGACGAACCCCGCGAGAAAGCGCATCGCCGTCCCCGCTCCGCCCACGTTGAGTTCCGCGTTTGACACCGCGATCGCGCCGCCGTCTCCATCGACCGTGATCCGGCGCTTCGCTTCGTCCATCGCGACCGCGAATCCCAGCACGCGCAACGCAGCCGCCATCTCGCGCGTATCGTCGCTGAGCAGCACCGCCTCGAGCACCGAACGCCCGTCCGCTATCGCGGCCAGGATCAACGCCCGGTTCGTGATACTCTTTGAACCGGGAACTGAAATCGTCGCATCCAGAGGATGGCCCGGGGGACGTATTTCGATTTCGTCTGTTGGCACGGCAGATCGAGCTTATCCGCGCCTCGAATCCCCGCTCAAGCAGCCAAAAGGACCGCCCGCCCTGCGAAGCGGGAAAGCATCCTCGATTCTCCCGAGACGTTCGTCGAAGCGCCGGGCTCTATTCGAACAGCGCGCCGACTTCCTAGAAAAACCATCCCGTATCCGACGACGGGCCAAAGAGCGCGCCTATAAATCTCTCGAGCTCGACGTTGAATTTCATAATCACATGATCGGAGCCGCGCGTGAGGCCAAAGCCCGGGCCGAGGTTATATTCGACTCCATGCGGCAGTTCGCCCCAAATAACGGGAAAGATATAGTGCTGCTGGTCGGCTAGTGGATCCGTGTCGTCAATCAAGCCAACGCCCCCATAAAATTCGACGCCTGGAGATAGGTAACGCATCCAGCGGTAGTAGATCCCGCTGCGATATCCGAATTCGAAGCCTTGATCGTGTCCCCGTCCATAAAGCGGCTTCTCGAAGACTGGATTCAGAATCAGAGAAACCCGGCCGATGTCCTTCTCGATGATCGGTTTTAATTCGAGTTCCAGGTCAGCGTCGTCGAACTGCGGAGTCTTATGCCATTCAAGCTCTGTGTACCAACCCAGGTTGACCGGCAACACATCTTCATCGAAGAGTCGGCCACGTATACGAAACTTGTCGCCCGCCCACCAGTACCCGTGGCCCGACGGTTCCGCCATGCTCAGGTATGCCGCCGTTTCGATTCGATCAGTGAGGCCGTAGGTCAGTTCGTAAGCGTTGTACCACATCCCCTGGCTGGCGAACGTTCCTTTCGCAGTGCCGTTGGGGCCGTGATTATGACCATTCGCGATGACCGCGTTATCGGTTTCCAGCTCGATGTTACCGCGGCTCTCGGTCGCGTAGGGATAGATTTCGAATTCCCATGGGTCGACCTGTGCTACCGCCTGTATTTGGGCCGGAGCGGCAAGAGCGCCCTGCGGCCGCGGATTGGTCCGCTCGGTCGTAACGAATTGAATCGCGAGCAGGACAGCGAAAGCGGAAGACGCTGCTGGCGTGTAATTGAGAATCATTCTCAATCTCAACTGAGGCCCGATCAGATGCACAGGTCAAGATCTACGTCCAGGGTGAAATATTTCATCCCCGCCATCGGAGCCACCTCCGCACTGTCAAGCGCGTGCCTCTATCCAGGATGTCAACAGGTTTATCGCGCAAAGGCGATTCGAGGCTCTAACGACGGTGCGCGGGCTTCGGACCGCCGCATGCGAGTCGTTGTGGACGGGCGCCGCGATCAGTGCTTTTGTCCCCTCACGGCCCGGAGTAGGAATGATCGGTGCCCCCACAGGAGTGGTTTTTCCGATGGCAATGACCAACCAGGCGACAATGCAGGTCAAGCTGATCGACTATGCGCGCGCGCCGCTCGAGAAGCTCTACGCCGCCTTCCGCACCTGCTATTCCGCTGACACACCGATCGAGATCTGGGAGAAAATCGAGGCCGAGAAGATCGGCCGGGACAAGATCCGCGAGTTTATCGGCGAGCGGCTCAAGACCGGGCACGCCTCGCCGCTCGAGCAGGTCGTGTTCTGGTTCGCGATCTCGGGCGTCTCGCGCTCGCTTTCCCATCAGTTCGTCCGCCATCGGATCGGTATCAGCTTCGAGCAACAGAGCCAGCGCTACGTGCGGTTCAAGCACGACCGGCTTGCCTACGTGATGCCCGAATCGTGGGAGCGGGCGAAACTCGAGGACGAATTCGCCGAGTTGCTGGCGCGGACGTCCGACCTTTATACGAGAGCGCTGGCGGCCGGCATTCCGGCCGAGGACGCCCGCTTTATCCTCCCCAACGCGGCTCCTACGAATTTCCATGTGATGGTAAATTTCGCCGAGATGCTCCATATCTGTGACCTCCGGTTGTGCGTGCGCGCACAATGGGAGATCCGGCGGATGGTCGCGCTGATGCGCGCCGAGATAAAGCGGGCCTTGCCGGAAATCGCGGTCTTCCTCCAGCCGAAATGCGGCGAGAACCGGATGGGCTACTGCGACGAATCGCTCCAGGATTGGCAGAAATGCCCGCTCGGGCGGGTAAGGCCGCACAAGTCTGTTCTCTTCGAGCTTTATGAACGCTATGGGAGCCGCAAGGCGCAGGCGCTCGGCGAGGAGGATTTCCGGGCGGTCGAAGAAAAAGAAGGGCTCTAGCGCTCTCTTTTTTGATTAGGATGATGATGGCGCGGGTGTTGAAATTTTTCCGCGACGCTATGCGGGACTCTTTAAAATTCGGCTAAACACGCCTATTATCCGCATGTAACCAGAACTTCATAATTTCGAGACGACCGTGGGCTTGATTGAATCCACAGTTCCTGGAGCCGGTTATCGGCTGATTGACCCATGCGGCTCGTGCGGCCGCGAGGAAGGGGTCTTCAGCGTGCCTTGGCCAGACGTTCCCAAGGAAGAATTTTTCCTGCTTTGCGACCGCTGCATGTGGCGCAAGTTCCATGATCTGCCCAAGGGGCGGATACGCCGCGAGTTGGTGAAAAAGGTCTTCGTCCATCGAGTGTTCGACAAGCGCTCCGAGGCGGCGCCCAACACAAGCTCACCCCCCGGAAAGTAAACGGCTGGTTTGACTCGAACCACCCCACGGCTAAGAGGGCGGCGTCGCTGGCGTATTCGCCTCGGATCGGGGGGCTAGCGCCAAGGGCTAGAGCTTCGCGGCGGGTTCGACCCATTCGCGGGCGATCTGTTCGAGATCCTTCGTTACTTGTTCCTCGGCGCGCGGAGTGAGCGAAGTGAGCACGACCTCGTCCACGCCGGCGTCGCGATAGCGCTTGAGGTCGTCGCGCGTGATCCGTTTGCCGGTCGGCGAAACTGCAAGCTCGACATCGGAGCGCGAACGCCCGTTGGCCTTGAGCACCTGCTCGATTCGCTTGATCTTGGCGGCGGCCTCGTCGGGCAGGAGGTTGAAGCCGCACCATCCGTCGCCATATTCAGCGACGCGCCGCAATGCGGGCCCGCTCTCGCCGCCGAAGAAGACCGGAAGCTTGCCGCCCTGAAGCGGCTTGGGTTTGCATCGGACGTTCTCGAAGCGCACAAATTCGCCGCTGTAAGAGCTGGGGTCCTCGCCCCACAGCTTGCGCATCGCGTGTATATACTCGCGGGTGCGGTCGGCGCGCCGCTCGAAGGGGACGCCGAGCGCCTGGAACTCCTCGACGAGCCATCCGATGCCGACGCCGAGCAGGGCGCGTCCGCCGGTGAGGAAATCGAGCGTGGCGATCACCTTGCCGAGGACGACCGGATTGTGTTCGGGGACGAGGCAGATGCCGGTGGCGAGGCGGATTTTCGAGGTGACCGCGCCGATGGTCGCGAGCGCGATGAAGGGGTCGAGCACGGGAGCGCCGGTGGGGGCGCCGAATTTGCCGTCGGCAGCATAGGGATATTTGGATTCGTATTGATCGAGCAGGACGACGTGTTCGGGCGCCCACAGGGTGGCGACGCCGAGCCGTTCGGCATTGATGGCGATGGTTTTGAGGAGGTCGCCGCCGGCCATTTTTCCCGATGCTACCGCTAGTAGTCCGATTTTCATCTGGGTGTGCTCCTAGAGAGGAAGATTCGAAGCGACGACTAACATGCAGCCCAACCGGCTAACAAACGACGCGGGGCAGTTGCGATGCTCGCAAATCGAGAAATACGCGGCGTCGCGGAGGGCTTTGAATCAAAGGCTTGGTGCGAAAAACGACCCACGAATCGTCGCGCCCTCTGGTGGATTGTGCGGAAGGTCCGTTCTCCTTGTCGCAGCAGAATCCCATATAGTGAGCACATCCATGAAACCCGACATTGAGCGCGCGATCGAAGTATTCAACCGCGGCGAGTATTTCGACGCGGCGGAGGCGTTCGAGCATGCGCTCGTGCGGGCCGAGCCGGAACTGAAAGAGCTGATCGGCGCGCTCAACCGGATCGCCGCGGCGCTCCATCTGCGGTTCGAACGCGGGGGCTATCGCGGATCGCTCAACCTGATCTCGCAGGCGCTCATGACACTGGAGGATTTCCGACCCGCGCGCGCGGGAATCGATATCGAACGGCTGTGCGTCGAGGTCGGGGCGTTTGCGGAGGAGTTGCGGGCGACGCCGCGGGAGGAGAGCGAAGGCCTCAGACGCCGCGCGCGGATATTCGTCGAGAAGCGGCGGGCTCCGAAGATCAATCGATCGGGATGATGATCCTATTTTGACGCATTTCGCGGACTCGCCTGCTCGCTCCGCCAGCGCGCTGCGCTGCGGGGTGAAATCAGGCATGTTTAAGCTGAATTAGAGTATTTGCGCGTATAGACACGTATTAGCGTGCAATTATATCTCAAGAAG
>JASHZA010000042.1 GCA_030042765.1 Candidatus Binataceae bacterium
CACGTAAATGTCGTTGCGAGGCCTTACGACCAGTACATCGCCCGTAAGTTCCAGCGCGGCTCCCTGCTCCATGAAACCCGCAAGCGCTGCACGCCGCGCTCGTATAAACTCGCGCAATTCAGTGAGGCCGGCGCTGGGCTGCCGAGTCGGCCCCGTCGTCGGCTCCGGCTGCGGCTGCGCCGCAGCCGGAGCCGACGACGAACCCCCGGCACGGCGCGGCGCATCCGCTTTGACCTCCCCGGAAATCAGGATTCGGCGCGCCCCAGCTGGCGCTGCCGAAACCGCGGAGGAAGGTGCAGGTGACGCCGGCGGCGGAACCTGCGGAATCGTTGATCCCGCCGCACCCGTACTGTTGGAACTGGCGGCACCGATTGCGCGCATCAGTTCGTCCGCATCGAGGACGGGCGCCAGCGTCGCCATCCGGATCACCGCCATCTCGAGCAGCAGGTCAGGGTACGGCGAACGCAACAACTGCTCCTGCGCATCGGCCATCAGGCGGAACAATCGCATCACGTCCCGCCCGCTTACACCCTCCGCCAGCCGGCGTACCTCGGCGGCTTCCTGGTCAGGTAAATCGGCGAGCGGACTTTGCGGACCATTGGTGCTGGGCAGTTTCGCGATCGCAAGATTGCGCAGAACCTGAAGGATGTCGCGCCCGAGCGATTCGAGATTCGCGCCGCGCCGATGAAGTTCGCGCACCGCTGCCAGCGCGCCCGCCGCGTCCTTGTGCAGAATCGCTCCGACCAGTTCAAACACCCGGCTGCGGCTGGCGACCCCGAGAATCGATGCGACCTCGCTTTCGCCGACTTTGCCGTCGAGTGACGCGATCGCCGTCTCGAGCATCCGTTCCGCATCGCGCATACTCCCGCCCGCCTCGCGCGCGAGCAGGCTAAGCGCCGCCTCGTCTGCCTCGGCTCCTTCCCGGCTGGCCAGCTCCTTGAGCCGCGCGAGGATCACCGTGAAGGGAATCCGCCGAAAGTCGTAGCGCTGAAGCCGCGACAGGATCGTCTCGGGCATCTTCTGCGGTTCGGTCGTGGCCAGGATAAACTTGACGTGCGGCGGCGGTTCCTCGAGCGTCTTCAGGAGCGCGTTGAACGCCTGATCAGTGAGCTGATGCGCTTCGTCGATGATGTAAATCTTGAAGCGGTCGCGCGCAGGACGGTAACTCAGGTTCTCGATAATCGCGCGTGCGTCATCGATCTTGCGGTAGGTGGCGCCGTCTATCTCGATCACGTCGAGCGCGCTCCCACTGCGAACTTCCCGGCACGACGCGCATTGCCCACACGGCTCGGGCGTCGGCCCCTGCTCGCAGTTAAGGCAGCGCGCGAGAATCCGCGCGGCCGTCGTTTTGCCGACACCGCGAATCCCGGTAAACAGAAAGGCGTGCGCGATCCGGCCGCTCTTGAGCGCCTGCACCAGCGTGCTGGTGACGTGCTCCTGGCCTGCCAGCTCGCCGAACCGTTCGGGGCGCCATTTGCGCGCGAGCACCAGATGTGATGAGGGGGCGGTGGCCATCAGTATGTCTCTCGCAAACCTGCCGCGAGTTGCGCCGACCCTGCGCCGACCTCGCATCCTTCTCCCTGCCCGCCGAATGATAGCCAGGCACCCCTGCGGCACAGGGATTTAACCGGTACCGTTGCTTCCTTCCGGATCTGGCGGGGTTCGCGGCCTTCCCTTGCGCAGGACCCGGCTATCAGCGGCGGGCAGGTTTCGATCGCGCGCATCCGCATGCTGAATAGTCCTATTCGGAGTGACCCAGTGCAAATGCCCGAAGCGCCGGAGCCAGTCATCAAACTATCACATTTCGCCGGTTGCAACCGCATTAGGATATGCCGCAAATTCCACCCTGCGGCGGGACCGCGATAGTAGCGAGAGATCGCCGCGGTTGCTATCAACATTGCAATGGACGCTGCTCACGTTCACATCGGCCTCATCCAGATGACTTGCGACGCCAGTCCCGATCACAATCTCGACAAGGCTGCCGCCCGCATCGAGGAGGCCGCCGATCGCGGCGCGCGGATCGTGTGCCTCCAGGAGCTTTATCGCTCCCACTATCCTTGCCAGTCCGAGGACAACGCGCGCTTCGACCTCGCCGAACCGATTCCCGGCCCGACCACCAGGAAGCTCGGGCGTTTGGCGGCATCGCGCAAGATCGGGATTATCGCCCCCATCTTCGAGCGCCGCGCCGCCGGTATTTATCACAACTCCGCGGTTGTGCTCGACGAGAACGGCCAAGTCGCCGGGCATTACCGCAAGATGCATATCCCGGATGACCCGGGCTACTATGAGAAATTCTACTTCACCCCCGGCGACCTCGATTTCATCTCGCACACCACCGCTCACGCACGCATCGGCGTGCTGATCTGCTGGGATCAATGGTTTCCCGAGGCCGCGCGCCTGACCGCGCTCGCCGGCGCGCAGATTCTTTTTTATCCAACGGCTATCGGATGGACGCCCGACATGCCCGAACACACCCGCGCGCGGCTCTATCAGGGATGGGAAACGATTCAGCGCTCGCACGCCATCGCCAACGGCGTCTTCGTCGCCGCCGCCAACCGCGTCGGGATTGAAGGCGACATCGAGTTCTGGGGCGGTTCCTTCGTCTGCGATCCGTTCGGTGAGGTGCTGTCGCGCGCGAGCCACTCCAAAGAAGAAACGCTGGTGGTCGATTGCGACCTCGCCCGCGTCGAAGAAACCCGCCGCAACTGGCCCTTCCTGCGCGATCGCCGCATCGACGCCTACCACGACCTGACTCGCCGCTACCGCAGCTGACATGATCGATCCCGCGCATCGGCGGCTGCTCGCGTCCTACCGGATGCCCGCGGAATGGGCTCCGCATCTCGCGACCTACCTCGTATGGCCGCACAATCTCGAGACCTGGCCCGGCAAGTTCGAGCCGATCCCCGCCGTGTTCGCGCAAATGGCCGCCGCGATCGCGCATTTCGAACCGTTGCGCGTGCTGCTCAACGATGCGGACCAGCTCGACGGCGTGCGCGCGACGATCCGCAATGCGCCTGCGCCCGACGGCGCCACCGTGCGCATGGATCGAATCGATTTGCTCGCCGTCCCAACCAACGATTCATGGATTCGCGACCACGGCCCGACGTTCGTCAATCCCATCACTTCGAGCGGGGCCGGCACCCCGCAAATCGCACTGGACTGGCGCTTCAATTCATGGGGAGAGAAATACGGCGCCTACGATCTCGACGACGTCGTCCCGCGCCGCCTCGCCGAACGTTATCGCTTCGAAGTTATCGAACCCGGAATCGTGCTCGAGGGCGGCTCGATTGACGTCAACGGCGCGGGCACTCTGCTCACCACCGAATCCTGCCTGCTCAACCGCAACCGTAATCCCAGCCTCACCCGCGGCGAAATCGAGGAATACCTGCGCGTCTACCTCGGCGCGGCGCAAGTTCTCTGGCTCGGCGAGGGCATCGCCGGCGACGACACCGACGGCCACGTCGACGACCTCGCGCGCTTCGTCGCCGCCGGCACCATCGTCACCGTGGTCGAAGATGATCCCGCCGACGCCAACTATGGCCCCCTTCAGGATAACCTTAAACGGCTGCGCGCGATGCGCGATCCTGCCGGACGCCAGTTCACGATCGAAACGCTCCCGATGCCGCCGGCGGTTTACCACGATAACACCCGCCTCCCCGCCTCCTACGCGAATTTCTACATCGTGAACGGCGGCGTGATTATGCCGTCATTCGGATGCGCCGCCGACTCGCAGGCACAGGGCATCCTGGTGCGCCTTTTTCCCGGCCGGCGCGTCGTCATGATTCCCTCAACCGATCTGGTCTGGGGCCTCGGCGCGATCCACTGCCTGACCCAGCAGCATCCCGCCGTTCACGCCGGATGAGTCTCTATAATCAATCCTTGCTCGGCCAGCGCCCGAATCCTGTCCTCTGCATAACCGCAGACCGTTCGCAAAACCTCGCCGGTATGTTGCCCCAGCATCTCGGCCGGTCCCGGGATCTCGGGCGGGGTCCTCGAGAATTTGTGCGGCGATTTGAGCATCAGCATCTCGCGCCCGTCCGGCGCCGTCGTCTTCTCGACCATCCGCTGGCTCAAAATCGGGTCGCGCGCGAATTGGCCCACCGATAGCAGGCGCGCGGCCGGTAATCTGATCTCGTCCGCCATCACCCGGA
>JASHZA010000043.1 GCA_030042765.1 Candidatus Binataceae bacterium
CTATAGTCAGTCACGCGTCGGCAATCGAAGCGCTCTTCATCTTCTTCTCATCGCGGCCTGCTAGGATGGACGCTATCGATTTGCGGTCCAGGATCCAAGGAAGCCATGCCGGAACTGCCGGATGTAACGGTATATGTCGAGGCTCTTCGTGAACGACTTGTCGGCCATAGGCTGATCCGCGCAGAGATCAAAAGTCCTTTCCTGTTGCGATCGGCGACGCCCCCTCTGGCAACAGCGTTCGGTAAAACGGTTTGCGGAGTGCGGCGGCTGGGCAAACAGATCGCGATCGGCATGGAACACGATCTGTGGCTGGTGCTCCATCTCAAAATTGCGGGACGGCTTCATTGGCGCGCCGCCAACTCGAAGCCGACCGGCCGGAAGTTGCTTGCAGTGTTTGAGTTCGACGGCGGCTCGCTGTCGCTCACGGAGGCCGGCACGCAGCATCGAGCCTCGCTTCAATTCGTCGAAGGCGAAGGCGGGTTGCTTTCCCTCGATGCCGGTGGACTCGAACCCCTCGAAGCCGACCTCGAGACCTTCGCAACAACTCTGCGATCGTCCAACCATACGCTCAAACGGGCCCTTACCGATCCACACATCCTGAGCGGTATCGGCAACGCCTACTCGGACGAAATCCTGCATCGCGCGCGGCTCTCGCCGATCGCGATGACTCAGAAGCTCGCTCCGGAAGAGATCCAGCGCCTCTTCGAGGCGACACGCGCAACTCTGGTCGAATGGACCGAGCGGCTGCGTGTGGAGGCCAGCGGTGGCTTTCCCGAAAAGGTGACAGCCTTCCATTCCGGCATGGCTGTCCACGGCCGTTACGGTGAACCCTGCCCCCGCTGTGGTGCGAAGGTTCAAAGAATCCGACACGCCACGAACGAAACCAACTACTGCCCTCGATGCCAAACCGGCGGCCGCTTGCTCGCCGACCGGGCGCTTTCCCGCCTTCTCCACGAGGACTGGCCGCGAACCCGCGACGAACTCGAAGCCCTCAAGAAGCGTTAGATTGTTTCGGGATAGGCCGCCAAGTTCCATTGCCTCGCCTTTATTACCGATCGGCCATCCCAAAAAGCGGCTATCCGATTTTCCCAAGCAGGATCCCTGCAATCAGCCCGACTAATACGTAAGCGGTAAAAGCGGCAAAAATGCTGCTGCGCTCCTTGAGGAAAAGCAGGAAGCAGAACGCGACCCGCACCAGTGGAACGAGAGTCAACACCATCAGCCCCAGCGTCGCCATCGCATTCGGATTACCCTGGATACTCTCGCTCAGTACCATCGTTGGCCGCATCTGGACCGCGACGGCATGACGGAGCGATGAAGGGTCTATGTGGTAACGCGCGACGAACAAAGCGAGGCCGGTTCCGAAAGCCATCAAAACCACCGCCGTGATCAGGATAATCCGAAGCAGCACCGGCGTCCAAAACCGCAGTATCCGTTCCTCTTCGGGGTTGACCGGCATGATGGGCTTTGTCCTCGCAATCGACAGAGCTTGCGCAGCCATCAGCGGGGCTCCTTTATCAGACGCCGCCAATGGCCCGCCAGCCCATCTCCGTGGCAACAAGAATCAGTATCGCCGCGAAGCCTGCGCGCAGCCATCTTACGTTGGCGAAGGGGAGTAACTTGCTACCAACGATCGCGCCGGCAGTAACCCCCCAGGGCAACCGGCGCTGCCACCATCGGCACGACATCGCCGCGCGACAGAAAGACCAATGCGCCTGCACCTGCGGTTACCCCGATCATAAAGTTGCTGGTCGCACTCGAGACCTTCAGCGGCAGCCCCATCACCTGGTCCATTGCAATAACCTTGAGGGCGCCCGAACCGATCCCCAACAATCCCGACATCACACCAGCGAGCACCATTATAACCGAACCCCCGGGCAGGTTGCTGACTCCATAACGCACCGGCTCCCCGGAATCGCCGGGAAATTCTCCTCCCAGTTCCAACCGCGCACATAGAGGATCGCTCGCGGGCAGAACGTCCGAGTCGCGTTTGCGCATTGAGAAGTACGCTGACTGCAGCATCACTATTGCGAACAACGCCTCTAGAAGCGCAGGCGAAACTACTCCGGCGAGCCAGGCTCCCCCGATCGCCCCAGTTACCGTTGCACACTCCAAAACAATCGCGACGCGCAGGTTGGTCCATCCATCGCGCACGAAAGCCACGCTCGCGCCCGCACTGGTCGCGACAACCGCCAGGAGGCTCGCGCCAACGGCGGCCTGCATCGGCAGACCAATCAGAACCACCAGCGCAGGAACGAGGAAGGCGCCGCCACCAAGCCCGGAAAGGGCACCGGCAAACCCGGCGCCTGCTGCAAGTGCCAGCAATGCAACGGTTAACCCAAGCACATCAGCTACCCTCCGATGATGAAATTCGTTCCTCTGAGCGTATCGCTCTTGACTATTAGTATATAGCTATATAGAAATATATGTATGGACGCAAGCGAAAGCAACAAGCTCGTTGGCGACCACGCGATGCCGCCTCAGGCTCTCGAGTTGGTGGCCGCTCGCTTTCGTGCGCTGGGCGAACCGATCCGGCTCCGCATTTTGCAGGAATTGCAGGCCGGCGAATTGAGCGTGAGCG
The DNA here is from genome assembly GCA_030042765.1 of Candidatus Binataceae bacterium. Lineage (GTDB taxonomy): Bacteria > Desulfobacterota > Binatia > Binatales > Binataceae > JASHZA01. Next base: position 2,582 of record JASHZA010000043.1, read on the forward strand.
CGCTAACGCGGGCCGTGGGTTCCACCCAACCAAATGTCAGCAAGCATCTGCGCGTGTTACAGGAAGTGGCCTTGGTAGGACGGCGGCCGGTAGGTACTACAGCTTACTACTTCATCGCTGAGCCGATGATCTTCGATCTGTGCCAGATGGTGTGCTCAGCGATGCGCGATCTGCTCGAAACCCAGGTCGGCATCTTGCGCAGCGTCACCGGCAGATTCCCACGTCCCTGAAGCCCTGGGTCGCGACTGAGCACCAACGGCGGAAGAGGTGCCAGGACCGGGGTCACTCAATTGGAAGCTGAACGATAAGGTTCAGCCCCCATCCATCTTCGACTTTGGCCTGTATCTTTCCCCCATCAGCCTCGACCAGAGCGTGAGCGATATAACGGCCGAGCGCCGAAGAGCGTGCGCCGTCCACCGCCAGATTTGGGCGGGAGAAGATGCGCTCGATTTCCGACGGCGTTGCTTCCGGACCTGTGTCGCTGACCTCGACTAGCACCCACTGCCCGTGCTGCGAGGTCCGAAGACGCACTTCTCCTGCCGGCGTCCGGCGGATAGCGCTTGTCAGCAGGTTGGCGACGATGCGTTCGAGATGCAGCGGGTCGAGGTTGGCCTTGGGCAGGCCGCCGAGCTCGAGCCTCAGTTTGAGGCCTTTGAGTCGAGCCTCGATACCACAATGGTCCGCTGTTTCCGAAACCACGGCGTTGGCATCGATAATTCGCGAATTGGGGCGCAGCCGCTGCTCTTCGAGCAGATAAAGGTCCAGTACGTTTTTTACCAGGAGGTCCATCGACGTTGTCGTGGACCATACGCGGGCGAGAAGATTATTGCGTTCCTTTTCGTTGAGTTCATCCTCGACCAGCAGCGTGACCAGTCCGACCAGCGTGGCCAGCGGATTGCGAATATCGTGGGTCATGGTCGCGATCTGAGTCTCGCGAAAGGCCGCTGCCTCGGCCAATTGAATCAACTGCCGCTTAAGTTTGCGCCGGTACCGGTCGTGGAAAACCGCGGTGAACTGCGACAGCGTCAGAGCTGCGACCATCCCGAGCATCCGATGGATCTCGAACGGCCTCCCGATCGGAACGACTGCCTCCGAAATTACAAACAGGAAAAAGCAAGCGATGATCAGCGCCAACTGCCAGCGCCATCCCCAGATAACGAAGGCCGCAGTTGCAAACGGACACAACACGATGGTGATGTAGCGGGTGTTGGCTTCATGCGTGACCGCGCTCGTGCGGATCATCAGCATGATCATCGTGATACAGCACAGCAGCGACCAAAGCCGCCAGTGTGCCCGGAAGCCCGGCAGCCAGGTCATGCCGAAAAACGCCAACACCACGGCCAGCGCGATCCAGTGATAAGGCGAAACCAGCAGGTTCAGCGACGGCGCACCGTGCCGAGCGTCGATCGCGA
>JASHZA010000044.1 GCA_030042765.1 Candidatus Binataceae bacterium
TGCGAGGTCGAGAGCGCGGGCGAGCGGCTGCTCGAACTGGCTATCAACCGGCTGGGCCTGAGTGCCCGCGCGTATACCCGAATTCTCAAGGTCGCGCGCACGATCGCTGATCTCGACGGCGACAGCCACATCCGCGCGCACCATCTGAGCGAGGCGATCCAGTACCGCACGCTCGATCGGATGGCACTTTAAATGGCGATGCCGAGAGGGCTTCAGACGATATTACAACGCCTGGCAGGCCCGGTAATCGGAAAGAACCGAATTGGGCGGTGGCCCTGCCCAGACAAACGTTGACAAGGATTAAAGCGTGGCCTAACCTTTGGTATCGAGTCGTCTCCGCTCCTATCAGAGGCAATCCGACCACAATTTTCCGCGCCCTGCCGCCAACAAAGCCCCAATATGTTTGACACTCTGAGCGACCGCCTCGAATCCGTCTTCAAAAAGCTCAAGGGACAGGGGCGCATCACCGAGCGCAATATCGAGGACGCACTGCGCGAGGTCCGGCAGGCGCTGCTCGAGGCCGACGTAAATATCCGCGTCGTTCGCGACTTTGTCGATCATGTCAAGAAAAAAGCGTTGGGCCAGGAGGTCCTGCGCTCGCTTTCACCCGAACAGCATCTGATCAAGTTCGTCGCCGCTGAGTTGTGCGAGGTCATGGGGGGGAAAGCGCGCGAACTCGACCTCAAGGTTAGGCCGCCCGTCAAGATAATGCTTGTGGGGCTGCAGGGTTCGGGGAAGACCACTTCGCTGGCAAAGCTCGCGCGGCTTTTGAAGACCGAGCGCAAGCGCCATCCGCTGATGGTCTCGACCGACGTGCGCAGACCAGCCGCGATGGAGCAATTGCGCGTGCTCGGGCAGCAACTCGGGATTCCGGTTGCGGAAAGCCGCGAAGACGAGGATGCGGTGGAAATCGTCAGCCGCGCTTTGGTCAAGGCCGATGTCGGCGGAAATGACGTACTGCTTATCGACACCGCGGGCCGCCTTCAAATCGATGAAGATCTAATGGACGAGTTGGTTCGGCTCAAGGCTACGGCGGAGCCGCATTATACGATTCTGGTAGCCGACGCGATGACCGGCCAGGATGCGGTCAATGTGGCGGAGGGCTTTCACCAGCGCCTGGACATCTCGGGCTTGATTCTGACCAAGCTCGACAGCGATGCACGCGGCGGCGCCGCACTCTCGGTGCGAGCGGTTACCGGCGCCCCGATCCTCTTCGCAGGCATGGGCGAAAAGCTCGATGCCTTCGAAGTTTTCCATCCTGATCGTCTGGCTTCACGTATCCTGGGCATGGGCGACGTACTCAGCCTGATCGAGAAGGCGCAGCAAAATTACGATCACGCCAAAGCGAAGGAGCTCGAGCGCAAACTCAAGAAAAACGAATTTACGATCACGGACTTCGCGGATCAGTTGCGAACGATCCGCAAGATGGGATCGCTGGGCGACCTGTTGGGAATGATTCCGGGACTCAAAAAGATCGCCGGCGCCGCCGATTCGGACCAGGCCAAGCGTGAGATGGTGCGGATTCAGGCCATAATTGACTCGATGACGCGCGAGGAACGAGACAACCACCTTGTGCTCAACGCCCGGCGGCGCCAGCGGATCGCTTCCGGCAGCGGCACCTCGGTCCAGGATGTAAACCGCTTTGTCAAGCAATTCGAGCAGACGCGCAAAATGATGAAGAAGATCACGCGGATGGGCACGGGCCGCGCGATGATGCGTGGGCTGGGGCTTGGCAGTTAAAATAGATCAGGAGCATAGATAGCCTATGGCACTCGTGATTCGCTTGCGCCGCCATGGCGGCCGCAAGAAGCCCTTTTTTCGTATCGTGGTGGCGGATTCGCGTTCGCCGCGCGACGGGCGTTTCGTCGACCAGATTGGTACTTACGACCCGATAACGGCGCCGCCCAAAATAACATTGAAGAAGGAACAGGCCGAGCGATGGCTCAAGGCCGGTGCACAGCCGACTGAAACCGTACAGAAGCTGATCAAGCTAGCGACCAGCGCCGCATAAACCGCCTGACGCCTTCAAGGGAGCCAACCATGAAGGAGCTAGTCCAGTTCCTGGCGCAGCAGTTGGTGAACAACCCTGACGCAGTCGAGGTAAAGGAGACGCAGGGAGACACCGCTTCAGTGCTCGAATTACGGGTGGCTAAGGAAGACCTGGGCCGTGTGATCGGCAAGCAGGGACGTACGGCCAAGTCGATTCGGACCATCCTGAACGCCGTCGCCTCGCGCACCAACCGCAAAGTCGTCCTCGAAATTATTGAAGAGAAGTAACGGGCAGGATGACCCCAGCGGGTCGGCCAACGCGCCAGAGGGCGGGGTCCGGCCGGGGAACGAGCTGAGACCGGCACTCCTCAGGGTTGGCCGGGTCGTCCGCCCACACGGTCTAACGGGCGCCTTGCGCGTCAGGCCTGACAACCCCGATGGGAGCGCTTTCGACCATACAGCGCGAATTTACCTCGACTTGAACGGTGCTGTCGCCGAGCACAAAGTTGTCGAAGCGAGGAGAATCAACCCGGTCGCACTGAGAATCGTGCTCGAAGGAGTGGACGATCCCGGAGCCGCCGAGAAGCTCCGCGGCGCAGCGGTACTGATCGCGGTGGCGGATTTACCCCAAACAGGCCCTAACGAGTTCTACTATTTTCAAGTGATGGGATGCGAGGTCATCACCACCGAGGGACTCCGTCTCGGAGTGATTGATGAAGTCTTCTCTAATGGCGCCAACGACGTATGGGTCGTGCGCAATGCGAAGGCCGAAGTGCTCGTTCCGGTGATAGCCGACGTGGTCAAAACGATAGACCTCGAGGCGCGCAAAATCACGGTCGAGGCTGTGCCTGGGCTGCTCGAGTAAGGCGGCTCTCCGGATACGATTTCGATGGAATTTCACGTAATCACGCTTTTCCCGGAGATGCTCAGCGCGCTCGATGCAGGGCTGATCGGACGTGCGCAGAAGCGCGGGGTGATCACGGTACGAGCACACAATCTGCGCGATCACGGCCTCGGTAACTACCGGCAGGTCGATGACGCGCCGTATGGCGGCGGCAGCGGCATGGTAATGCGGCCGGAGCCGCTCGCCACCGCGATGGACGAGGTGATGGCGCGGCACCCCGGACTGTTACGCATTCTGATGACTCCGCAGGGCGAGTTGCTCGATCAGCCGCTCGCGCGGGAGCTTGGGGGACATCAACCTGGCTTGCTGCTAGTCGCCGGCCGTTACGAGGGTTTCGATGAACGAGTGCGTTCGATGGTCGATCGGGAAATCTCGATTGGCGATTATGTGCTCTCGGGCGGGGAACTGGCTGCGATGGTGGTAATCGAGGCGGTGGCGCGCCTGGTTCCCGGGGTACTGGGCAACCCCGAATCGCTGGCCGAAGAATCGTTCGGGACAGGCGGGGTGCTCGAGTATCCGCAATATACCCGGCCCGAAGAATTCCGCGGGATGCGCGTCCCGGAAGTTCTGCTCGGCGGCGACCACGCCAAAATCAGGGCCTGGCGGGAGATCGAGGCGCGCAGGCGCACCGAACGACGACGCCCGGGGCTGATCCGGAGCCGCGGTAAGCCAGCCACGTGAGGCCGCTGTTCGCAGCGCTGATTCATTACCCGGTCCTCGACCGGAACGGACGAATCGTCACTTCCGCGATCACCAGCCTCGACCTGCACGATATCGCGCGATCCGCACGGACGTATGGTTTGCGAGCGGTCTACATCGTCCATCCGGTAGCGGAACAACGTGAATTTGCCCTGCGAGTTCTCGATCACTGGCGGTTGGATTATGGCCGCCTTTACGACTCACGGCGCCGTGAGGCGCTCGACCTGGTCGAAACCGTGGCCGACTTCGACGCTGCCCTCGCGGCGGCGGAAGCAATCGCCGGTGCGCGCCCGCAGACGATCTGCACATCGGCGAATACGAGCGGCGGGATAGGCTACACGCAATTGCGCGAACGGCTGGAAAGCGCCGATTGTCCTCCGGTAATGCTGATGTTCGGGACCGGATTCGGTCTGGCGCCCGCGGTGCGTAAGTGCGCCGACCTGGAGTTGGAGGCTGTGCGTGGGCCCGGCGAGTATAATCATCTCTCCGTGCGCGCTGCCGCCGGGATCATTCTAGATCGTCTGCGCGGGCGTTAGGCCGTTCGCAGCCGGCGCATACGCGATATCTCGCCCGCGTCACGCGTGTGATATAAGCGGCACTCGGCGAGGTCCAGCGGGGAGGTGGCATTGGCGGTCAATGAGATTCTTCGCAGATATTCTGGTTTTCGTCGGTGCTATTTTGCTGACGCTTGGCACCGATTTGGAAATTCAGACCTCGGGCCAATCGCTCAATAGCGTGGGCGGTTTGCTTGGCGTTATCGCCTCGCTTGTCGGTGTAGCATTCTTCACCACCGGGATTCTAAACCACTGCCGTCTCTCGCGTGAACGCGAGGACTCAAGAATCGAACCCGGTGCGGCGTTGCCCGATCGCAAAGCGAAGGCGGACGAACGGCGCTGAGCAGAGGCCGATTGAGGAGCATCTGGAGTGACTTCCGAGGAGCGGGACGGACTGCGAAGTATTCGTCGGCGGAGGCTATGGGCGTGGATCTTCCT
>JASHZA010000045.1 GCA_030042765.1 Candidatus Binataceae bacterium
ATGTCGTAGAGGGAAGCGATCGAACGGGCGCAATTCATGAAGGCCGGATGAACGGTCGGATCTTCGACGCGCTCGCCGCCGATCCAGACGTCAGCTTTGAGCTTGCGCAGCGCGGTGAGGAAGTTGTTGCCCGAGCGCGCACCCATCTCAGATCAACTCCATCGGCCGAGGCAACGGGCCGCGCACCGAATCGGCGGTCTCGCGTGAATTTTGCGCTTGGTGACGGTCTTCAGGTGAGTCTAAACCGAGGATTCGGTAATCCATTGCCAACTTCTCTTGTTTCCGCGCCGCCATCAGTCCGAGTTAACCCGCTTGAGCCAGAGCCCCGGCGATCATCTCGCTATTATATACTCGTCATACCACCGGCGACCTTGCTCCATCGACATTGATTGCAGTGCCGCTTATATACGAGGCCGCGTCCGACGCCAGAAAACACGCGATGTTCGCGAATTCCTCGGCCGTGCCGAACCGGCCCATCGGAAGGCGCTGGCTCTTGGCCTGCGCGGCGAGGAATTCCTCGAAAGACTGCCCGGGCGCCTCGCGGCGATGACGGCGCGCCCACTGGTCGCTCACGATAAGGCCGGTCATCAGCGCATTGACGAGGACGTTGTACGGCGCCCCTTCGCCGGCGAGTACTTTCGTCAGTGCCATACCTGCCGCACGCATTATAGTGGTCGGTGCACTGCCCGGACCCGGCGATTTGGCCCCGATGTTCAGCACGTTGATGATGCGACCCCAGCGCCGATCTTTCATTCCGGGGAAGGCGAGCCGGACAAGGCGGATTGCGGCGAATACCTTGAGGTCGAAATCGGCCTGCCAGACCTCATCGGGGATCTCTTCAAATTTACCCGTCTGCGACGCGCCCGCGTTATTGACCAGGATGTCCACCCGTTCGAAGTCGCGACAAACCGCGGCAAACACGCGGGTCAGTTCTGCCGCCTTGCTGACATCACCAGGATAGGCGCGACACCTCCCGCCCGCCGCGGTGATCTCGCCGGCAGTTTCGGCGAGCGGCTCGGGCCGCCGAGCCACGATCGCGACGCCGGCGCCTGCCGAGGCGAACTTCTGTGCCATCGCCTTGCCCATACCCATGCTGCCACCAGTAATCAGGGCCACTTTGCCGTCCAGACGAATCTCCATCTGTTCCTCACCTGCGGCAGTTCATTATGCGACGAACAATAGCGCTTTGAATTATTTTTGCACGATGCGGCCAGTTCGTGTTTTTTCCGATAACTACGCGCGGTTTCAAGGCTGACTAAGACCAAATGCCCGCAAGCCCAACCGGGATTTGGGCGGATGCCTACGCGGGATGATGAATCAAACAGCCACGCCGCCGCGATCGGCGACTGCCTCAGAATTTGCGGAAGCGGCGGGCCCGGAAACGCTGACGGACTTGTTGTCGCTGCTCAGGCGTCATCTTCTGCCAGCGATGATAGTTCTCCATCACGTGCTGACGCTGCTCGGGGGGAAGCCGCTGGAAGCGCTCGTAGCGCTGCATTATCTGGCTGCGCTGCTCCGGCGGCAGCTGTTTGAAGTGCGAATAAGCCTCGCGTAGTTCCTGTTGGCGTTGCGGCGGAAGCTGACGCCATTGGCGCAACCCCTGAAGCACGTCGCGCCGTTCCTCCGGCGGCAAGCTGCGAAACTCCTGGTAATTGCGCTGCGCGGATTGATGCTCCGCCGGCGACATCTGTTGCCACTGGCGGTAATTCTCGAGCACACGCTCCCGCTGCTCAGGGGTCAACTGCTGCCACTGACCGGGATTACGCGCGATGAGCGCGCGCTCGGCTTCCGTCTGCGGCTGTGCCGGTTCGTACGTCTGCGCCGACGCGGAGAGCGCCGCGCCGCCCAACAGAATCGCCAGCGCCAGGATCGTGCCCAGCAGTCGCCAGCGGGAGCTTCGCGTCGTGCGCCTCATGGATTCTCTCCGCGGTCACGTTGATCGGCTTCCGGCGAATCCTTAACCACCGTATTTTCCGGTTCGGCCGCGGTCGGATCGATTCGCTTCGTATGCAGATAGCCGAGCGCGTTCAGTGTGCGTATCTGCTCGACCATCGAGTCGTCGGATCCCGGCGCTTGTGTTCCCGGCGTATTACTCGCGCGCGGGGCAAAGAGAGCCAGATTCAGCAGCATCCGCAGGTTAGGAGGTGGTTCCTGCGCCGCCGTAACCCCCGCAACCGTCAAGGCGCTCGCTACCAACATAGCGGCGACCGCGTTACGACCTTGCCGGGGCATTGGGATGTTCCGCCGGCGTGAGTTGGTCGAGATCCTCGATCACGTCGTAGTTTTCGAGCAGATCAAGATGATCCACCACCTGGTAATTGCGTAGCAGGCCGACGTCGGTGCCACGCATCGCACCCTCCATCGCAAACTGATCGACCGGCGGCACGATCGCAGGGCGAAACAGATGCGACAGCGTCAGCACCATCAGTATCGCGGCAGTCGCGACGCCGGCGGTGAGCGCTGGCCACATGATTTCGGGCCGCCACCAGCGACGAGGCTGCGGATTTTCGCGGGCGGCCAGCCTGCGCCGCAATTGCGCATGGTAGACGTTCCAGTCGGGATCGCGCAGATTCCCCGCGTCGCGCGCTATCGCCCGCATAATCCCCGCCGAAGTATCGACCGACTCGCGGCAGCGCGCGCACGATTCCAGATGCAGCTCGAGACTATTCCGTTCGTCTCCGCTCAATTCGCCCGCCGCGTACGGCAGCAGCGCACTCTCCGGATGGCTCCTATCCATCGCGCTTACTCTTTTTTCAGTTCCTTCTTAAGCTGCGCGATCGCCCGATGCACATGAACCCGCGCGGTATTTTCCGAACAATTGAGCGCCGCTGCAATTTCCCGGCTCGAATATCCTTCCTGCACTTGCAGCAGCAACGCCGCACGCTGATTCGGCGACAGCCGCCCGAGCGCCTCGCGCACCCGCCCGATCTCCAGTCCCCGGATCGTCTCCAGCTCCGGACCTGGCTCGGGTGACGGCGGATCGAACACCGGCGCCTCCGAATCTTCCGGGTTCGAAAAGGGGACGAACTTTCTCCACCATCGGTTACGCCGGTAGTGATCGATACACAAGTTGACCAGGATCCGGTTAAACCAGGTCGAAAAGCGCGAACGCCCGTCGAACCGCTCAGCCGATTCGTAGAGGCGGATGAACGCGTCCTGCGAAACGTCGTTCGCGTCCGCGTCATTGCCGAGCATTGATCGAGCCAGCCGCCACGCACGCTTCTGGTAGCGTTCAACCAATAAATCGAACGCCGACGCGTCGCGCTGGGCGACTCTCGCGCACAGCTCCTCATCGGAAGGCTCCACCCTCGACCTGCCCGCCCCTTCTCCAGTTCGGCCGGCAATACCGCCCCCTGACCCATCGAAAAAGGTGGCGTGGATTCGCGCAGCGGCCGTTACGACCGATGCTACCCCAGGTCGTCCTTTCGACGAAATAAGGGGCAGATTCGTTTACGGACCATCGCCGACGACAAACATTCGGCGAATCACCGACGCGAGTCCGATTTGCCTGCCGTGTAAACGAATCGAGGACCGGCCGCGTACTGAAGGAGCAAGTCGACAGGGATGCAGAGGGACGCCGGTGAAACATCGACATTTTAATCGACCGATAATCGCCGCGTGCGCAGTCGCTCTCGGAATAGCATGCACCTTCGCGGGATGCACCGCTTACGACCCGCAGGGAGCCGCACAAGAGGCAGCGCCGAGCTATTACAACCAACCTTATTCCCAATTAAGCGCAGAGCAGAAAATGCAACTCGAGGATCACCTCGCGAACCAGAGCAATCAGGCATGGCGGACGAC
>JASHZA010000004.1 GCA_030042765.1 Candidatus Binataceae bacterium
CGGTGGGTCGGCCAAACAGGGACGCGACCGCAGGGTCCAGGCGATTTTACCGTTGCGCGGCAAGATTCTGAACGTCGAGCGCGCCCGGATCGACAAGGTGCTGTCATCGGCGGAACTGCGCACGCTGATCACCGCGCTCGGGATGGGTATCGGCGACGAGAAGGACCTCGCGCGCCTGCGCTACCATACAATCGTGATCATGACCGACGCGGATGTCGACGGCTCGCATATCCGCACGCTGCTATTGACGCTCTTCTTCCGTCAGTTTCCTGAAATTATCGAGAACGGCCATTTGTATGTCGCGCAGCCGCCACTGTTCCGCGCAAAGAAGGGCAAGAGCGAGCGCTACGTCAAGGACGAAGCCGCGCTCGAGGACTATCTAACCGACCTCGGTGCCGAAGCGGTAACGCTGCAGTCCGGCAAGGGCAAGGATGCGCGCGAGCTCAAGGGCGCGGTGCTCAAGACGCTGGTGCGCAAGGCGCTCCATTTCGAGCGGATGTACGAGGCGCTCGAACGCCGCTCCAAGGAGCGCGCGATCGTTACGGTTCTGGCAAGGATGGTCTCGGACAAGGAGATCGGAGCTGATACCTTCCGCGACGAGCAGGACCTCCGGAAGGCCGCAAAGGCAATCAAAGAGGCGCTGCCGGAGCTCAATCTTGACGAGCCGCGGGTTTTGCCTGCCGAGGACTCCGCCTGGCGCGCGACGTTCACGCACAAGCGCAACGGCGCGACGCCGCCGACGGTGATTGATCTAGCGCTATTCCACAGCGGCGAGCTGCGCGAAATCCGCCGGCTCGGCGCTGATCTCGAAGCGTTGAAGGCGCCTTACAAGATCAAGACCGGCGAGGAGGAGCGCACCGTCGAATCGCTCAAGACTGTCGCCGCCGCCGTCGTCGCGGCAGGCCAGAAGGGCGTCGAGATTCAGCGCTACAAGGGCCTGGGCGAGATGAACCCGGATCAGTTGTGGGCGACCACCATGGATCCGGAAAAGCGCTCGATGCTGCGGATGGAAATCGGCTCGCAGGAAGAGGCCGAGGAGATTTTCGGCAAGCTGATGGGCGATGTGGTCGAGCCGCGACGGCAGTTTATCGAAGAGAACGCCCTCAACGTGAAGAATCTGGATATTTGACGCGCGCCGGATCAATTTGATCATGCGCATCACGAAGCGGCCTCGACGGTTCGCTTCGTCCAAATCCCCGAGAAGCTTAAGTGCCTGATACTAACGGAACCGAACCTTCACGCAACGAACCGGCGCGGCTGACGATCGAAGCCGACATGCGGCAGTCCTACCTGGACTACGCGATGTCCGTGAATATCGGCCGCGCCCTGCCCGACCTGCGCGACGGCCTCAAGCCGGTCCATCGGCGCATCCTGTACGCGATGTTCCGCGAGGGGCTGCTCTCGACCCGCCGCTATTCGAAATGCGCCGGCGTGGTCGGTGAGGTGCTCAAGAAATACCATCCGCACGGCGATACCGCTGTCTATGACTCGCTGGTGCGGATGGCGCAGCCGTTCAGCATGCGCTACCCGCTGATTGACGGGCAGGGCAACTTCGGCTCGGTCGACGGCGATCCGCCGGCGGCGTACCGCTACACCGAATGCCGCCTGACGCGGCTCGCGGAGCGGATGCTCGCCGATATCGACAAGGATACGGTTGATTTCGTCGACAACTTCGACGGTTCGGATCAGGAGCCCGGGGTCCTGCCGGCGCAGATACCGAACCTGCTGATCAACGGCTCGGACGGAATCGCGGTCGGGATGGCAACGAACATCCCGCCGCACAACCTGGGCGAGGTCTGCGACGCACTGCTCAAGCTGATCGAGAATCCGGACCTCACGATCGAGCAGATACTCGACATTATCCCGGGGCCCGACTTTCCGACCGGCGGGCAACTGCTCGGCCGCGCGTCGATTCGCCAAACCTACCTCAACAGGCGTGGAATCCTCACGATCCGGGCGACCGCCGCGATCGAGACCGATAAGCGCAGCGGCAAGGCGTCGATTATCGTTCGCGAGATTCCCTATCAGGTCAACAAGAGCAAGCTGATCGAGCGCATCGCCGAACTCGTCAACGACAAGCGGATCGAAGGGATCAGCGATCTGCGCGACGAGTCGGACCGCGACGGCATGCGCATCGTGATCGAGCTCAAGCGCGACGCCGAACCCAAGATCGTGCTGAACCAGCTCTACAAGCTGACCCAGATGCAGGAGAGCTACGGGCTGATCATGCTCGCGATCCACGAGGGGCGGCCACGCGAGCTCGATTTGCGCGAGATGCTGGTGCAGTTCCTCGAGCATCGCAAGCTCGTGCTCACGCGCCGCACGCGCTTCGAACTGCGCCAGGCGCAGGCGCGACTCCACGTGCTCGAAGGCCTGCTGATCGCGCTGCGCAACCTCGACGAAGTGATCAAGCTGATCCGCGCGTCGAAGGACGCGGAGAGCGCGCGCAGCGGCCTGATGCAACGCTTCGGGCTCACCCAAATCCAGGCACAGGCGATTCTTGACCTCACGCTGCGGCGGCTGACCTCGCTCGAACGCGACAAGATCGAAGCCGAGCACAAGGAGACCCGCGAGACGATCGAGCGGCTCAATAAAATCCTCGCCGACGAAAAGGAACTGATGAAGCTGATCGCCGAGGAGTTGATCGAGATCAGGAAGGAGTTCGCCGACGATCGCCGCACCCAGATTATCGAAGCCGAGGGCGACTTCTCGATCGAAGACCTGATCGTCGAGGAAGACGTACTCGTTACGGTCACGCACGGCGGCTACATAAAACGCACGCCGCTTTCGCTCTATCGCACGCAGCGGCGCGGCGGTCGCGGCAAGATCGGCGCCACCACGAGCGAGGAGGACTTCGTCGAGCATCTGGTGCCGGTCGGCACGCATGACCGGCTGCTGTTTTTCACCAGCGCCGGCAAGGTCTACGAGAAAAAGGCTTACGAACTGCCCGAGGGCGGACGCGCCGCGCGCGGACGCTCGATCGCAAATCTGCTCAGCCTGGCGAATGACGAAACGCTTTCCGCCTTTCTGCCGGTGCCGAAGGATACCAAGGGTAAGTACGTCTTTTTCGCAACCCGCCGTGGCAAGGTGAAGAAAACCGAGATCGACGAGTTCAGCAATATCCGCTCAACCGGAATCATCGCGATCAACCTCGAAGACGGCGACGAGCTGATCGGCGTGCGCATCACCGACGGCAATCAGCAGATCGTGCTTTCAACGCGCGAGGGCCAGGCGATCCGATTCAAGGAAGAGGAAGTCCGCTCGATGGGCCGCAGCGCGACCGGCGTCGCCGGGATGGAGCTCGAATCGTCCTCCGTCAAGGAGGGCAAGACGGTCACGCTGGTGATGGACGAAGTGGTTTCGATCGCTGTCGCGCGCGACGACGAAACGCTGCTCACTGTCTCCGAGAACGGCTTCGGCAAGCGCACGCCCGCAAGCGAATATCGCCTGACGCATCGCGGCGGCAAGGGCGTCATCACGATGGACGTGACGGAGCGCACCGGCAAGGTGATCAGCGTCCGCCAGGTCGGGACCGACGACCAGGTGGTGCTCATCACCGATCATGGCAAGGTGATCCGGCTCGGCGTCAAGCAGGTGCGGATCACCGGGCGCAACGCCCAGGGCGTGCACCTCGTCAGACTCGAGGCCAACGAAAAAGTCCGTGCCGTTGCACCGCTGGCCGAACGCGAAGAGGACGACGATTCCAACGGCGACGGCGCGAACGGCTCTGGCAGCGACGATTCCGGCAAATAGCGTCGCATCCGGTCGCGGGCCGCACGGCTTTGACGCACGCCCTGCTCCTTGGATTTGCCGGGGCGTCGGCGCTAAAACATAGCCCATGCCACTCGATTCATTGTTGGTAGGAACCAGGGTCGGGCCGGTCGTATCCGAAGTCGACGCGCGCTGGGCGATGGCCTACGCGGCCGGAATCGGCGACAATCTGCCCTGCTACATGGATACCCGGCGCCCCGACGGGATCATCGCGCATCCGGTGTTCCCGGTTTGCTACGAATGGGAAGCGGCGGGAGCGATTCGCGCGAAGTCGCGCGTCGGGCTTACCAAAGCCGAGGCGGCCCGCGGCGTGCACGCCACCCAGCACATGATCTTGCATCGCCCGGTGCGTCCACCGATGCGCATCTCTACCACGGCAGAACTCATCAGCATCGAGCAGCGCAAACCGGGCGCCTACGAAGTCGTCAGATTCGAAAGCGTCGACGGCAACGGCACACCCATCTGCACGACCTACTCCGGAAGCCTCTATCGCGAGGTGGCTGTCGCCGGATCCGATCGGCCGGCCGAGATCCCCGCGCCGCTCACACTAACGAAGCTTCCCTCCAAACCACGCGCGGAAATCCCGGTTCCGATCTCCGCCGGCGCTGCCCATGTCTATACCGAATGCGCCCGTATCTGGAATCCAGTCCACACCGACGCCGCAGTTGCCGCCGCTGCCGGATTACCCGCGATCATCCTGCACGGCACGGCTACGCTCGCCCTCGCCGTTTCGCGCATCGTTGAGGGGGAAGCCGGCAACGCTCCCGAACGCGTCGCCGAAATCTACGGCAGGTTCGGCGCGATGGTCCTGATGCCATCGGAGGTGCTCGTGCGAATCCACGCGCGCGAGAACGTGGCCAGGGGCGAAGCGATCTTTTTCGAGGCGATCAGCAACGAAGGCGGCCGCGCGATCCGTGACGGCGTGATCATTTTGCGCGCCTGATCGCGATATTCTCGACGAATCCAGCGGAGGAAATCCTACGTGAAAGTCAGGGCCGCGGTTGCGTACAAAGCCGATACGCCGCTGGAAGTTGCCGAAGTTGACCTCGAAGGTCCGAAGCCGGGCGAAGTGATGGTCGAAATCAGGGCCACCGGCGTTTGCCATACCGATGCCTACACGCTCTCGGGCAAGGACCCCGAGGGCCTGTTCCCCTCGATTATGGGGCACGAAGGAGCCGGCGTGGTGGTCGAGACCGGTGCAGGTGTGACCTCCGTCAGGCCCGGCGACCATGTGATTCCGCTCTATATTCCCGAATGCCGCCAATGTCCGGCTTGCGTCTCAGGACGGACCAACCTCTGCACCGCGATTCGCGAGACGCAGGGCCGCGGCGTGATGCCCGACGGGACCAGCCGCTTCTCGATCGGTGGCAAGATGCTCCACCATTACATGGGCACCTCGACCTTTGCGAACTTCACGGTGCTGCCGGAAATCGCCGTCGCCAAAATCCGCGAGGACGCCCCTTTCGACAAGGTCTGCTACATCGGATGCGGTGTCACGACCGGAATCGGGGCGGTGATCAACACTGCGAAAGTGCAGGTCGGCGACCGGGTGGTGGTCTTCGGGCTGGGCGGGATCGGACTCAACGTCGTCCAGGGTGCGCGGCTGGCTGGCGCTTCGATCATCGTCGGCGTCGACCTGAATCCAGCGAGTTGCGCGATGGCAGAGAAATTCGGTATGACCCACTTCGTCAATCCCGCCGAGGTTCGTGGTGATCTCGTGCCCTATCTCGTCGATTTGACCAAAGGCGGTGCCGACTTCGCCTTCGAATGCGTCGGC